>JBOGEN010000105.1:0-2794 GCA_050743265.1 Actinomycetes bacterium | reverse complement strand
CCCCCGACCGGCGTGGAGGGCTCGGCTCAGCCCTGCGCCTTCTCGTACTCGGCGACGACGTTCGCCGGGATGCGGCCACGCTCGTTGACCTGCATGCCGCGATCCTTGGCCCAGGCCCTGATCTCGGCCGTACGCCCGCTGGAGCGGGACGAGCCCGAGCGACCCCGGCCACGCGCGCGCCCGCCGACCCGACGGGCTGCGCCGACATAGCCCGCGAGGGCCTTGCGCATCTTGTCCGCATTGCTGGTGGTGAGATCGATCTCGTAGCTCACGCCGTCCAGGGAGAATGAGACCGTCTCGTCCGCCTTACCGCCGTCGAGATCGTCCTCGAGGACGGCATACACTTTTCGCGCCACCGGGCAATTCCTTTCTGTACAGGGGACCGCACGAACCGTTCGGCCTGGTGAGTTCGAATTCGCTTGAAATACAATAGCGCGCTGCTGCGGAGGATCGAAATAGGGGGTGCCCCGCGAGTCGGGCCGACGCCGGGGGAATCCCTTGTTGACCGGTATTTTCACTGACAGTGACGAATGAGGATAACCGCGAGGGACGGGACGACCTGGGCTTTCAGTCGCGGTCGGGAAGCACCAGGCCCAGCGCCCAGCTCACGACCGTGACGACCAGGGCCCCCCAGAACGCAGGCCAGAACCCGCTCACGTCGAACTCGAGGCCGAGAACGTCCGTGACGGCCGCGGTCAGCCACAGCATGAGGGCGTTGACGACGAGCAGGAACAACCCGAGCGTGAGCAGGATGAACGGCAGCGAGAGGAGGCTGACGACCGGCTTCACCACGGCGTTGATGAGGCCGAAGACCAGCGCCACGCAGAGCAGGGTGAGCGCACGCTCCGTGTCGGTGTCGCCGCCGACCGAGATTCCGTCCACGAGGCCTGTCGCCGCCCAGAGGGCGAGCGCCGACACCACCAGGCGGATCAGGAAGGTGCCCACATGACGACTCTCCCAGGTGGGGCCACGACGCCGGCAGCCGACCCGCGGACGTCACCCCAACGAGGGGATACCCCATCCCTCGGCCGGGCCGCCCCGGGCGGTCCCCCCCAGGGAGACGGCGAGCCACTGCGGCGCCCGGCGGGCGAAGGTGGCCGGGTCGAGACGGCCCGCCCCGTCCGGCAGCACGCCGAGCAGCGGTGCCCGCGCGTACGCCACCAGGTCGGCCAGGTTCTGCCGTTCCGCCAGGCCGGGCCTCTCCGGCCAGCGGCCCACGACGACGCCCAGCAGCGGGACGCCCCGGGCGGCCAGGGCCTCGAGGGTCAGCGCCGCCTGGTTCAGGGCGCCCAGCCCGGCAGCGGCCACCAGCAGGGCCGGGGCGGCGAGCGTACGGGCCAGGTCGGCCAGCGTCCCGCCGTCCTCGTCGAGCCGGACGAGCAGCCCACCGGCCCCCTCGACCAGGACGAGGTCGTGGGTCACCGCGTACGCCTGCACCGCCTGGGCGTGGGCGGACAGCGGCGGCAGCGGTAGCCCGGCCAGGCGTGCGGCGGCGTCCGGAGCGAGCGGATCGGGCAGCCTGACGCCTTCGAGGAGGTCCTCGACCCCGGCGAGCCGCCCCGCCTCGTGGACGTCGCCGGGCAGGCCCGGCGTGAGGCCCGTCTGGGTGGGTTTGACCAGGGCCACCCGCCGTCCGGCGGCGCGCTGGACAGCGGCCAGGGCCGCGGTGACCACGGTCTTGCCCACCTCGGTGCCCGTGCCGGTCACCACCACCGCGCCCGACAGCGGGGACGCCAGCAGGGACGCCAGCGGGGGCGTCACCCCGCGTCCCGGGCCACAGCACGGCTCAGGACGGCGCAGGCCTGCCTCAGAGCCTCCCCGACCAGCGTGGCCCGGGCGGTGACCCGCAGCCGGCTCACCCCGTCCGGTACCGAGGGCGGACGGAAACAGCCGACGCGGACCCCGGCCTCGCCGCAGGCCTCGGCGGCGGCGACGGCCTCGTACGGCCCGGGCATCGGCACCGACAGCACCGCCCCCGCCGGTGCGGGGACCCCGACGGCCTCGGCCAGGGCGGACGCGCAGGCCCGGGCCGCCTCGGGCCGCTCGGGCTCGTCCGCGAGCACGGCCAGGGCGGCAGCCGCCCCCGCGACGGCCGCCGGCGCCAGCGCGGTGTCGTAGACGAACGGGCGGGCGTGGTTCACCAGGTGGTCCCTGACGACCCGGGGCCCCAGGACCGCGCCGCCCTGGCTGCCCAGTGCCTTGGACAGGGTGGCAGTGACGAGGACGTCCGGACGCCCGGCGAGCCCCGCCGCGTGGACGAGCCCGCGACCGCCCTCGCCGACGACGCCGAGCCCGTGCGCCTCGTCCACGACCAGGACGGCGCCGTGCCGTGCGCACAACGCGGCCAGGTCGCCGAGGGGCGGGGCATCCCCAAGGACGCTGAACACGGACTCGGTCAGCACGAGTGCACGCTGCTCACGCCGATCCGCCAGCACGGTGTCGAGGGCCGCGAGGTCCAGGTGCGGGACGACCTCGACCCGTGCGCGCGAGAGCCGGCACGCGTCCACCAGCGAGGCGTGCACGTGCGCGTCGGACACCACGAGAGCGTCCCGCCCGCCCAAGGCGGCGACCACGCCGAGGTTGGCGAGGTAGCCGGAGGAGAACACGAGCGCGGACTCGTGCCCGCAGAAGGCCGCGAGCGCGGCCTCGAGGTCGGCGTGCGCCTGTGTCGTCCCGGTGACCAGGCGGGACGCCGTCGCACCTGCCCCCCAGACCCGCGCAGCCTCGGCCGCGGCGGCCACCACGCGGGGGTCGGAGGCCAGCCCGAGGTAGTCGTTGCCGGCCAGGTCGAGCA
>JBOGEN010000104.1:0-69259 GCA_050743265.1 Actinomycetes bacterium | reverse complement strand
GCCCCGGGCGGCACCGGGACCGGGCCGGAGCGGCTGCCGGCGCTCGTCCGCGCGCTCGTCAACGCCGCCGAGCGAGCTGAAGACCCCCCGGTCGTGTCCGTGGACGCCGGGTCCGAGCGCGACCTCGCCCTCGTCGCCGCAGCCGTGGACGCGCTGGGCGGACGGGCCCTGCCGGTCGGGTCGGCCGGCCTCGCGGGCGAGCTCGCGCGACGGTGGCTACCGGCCGGGACGGCGCCTGCGGAGGCCCCGGCAGTGGCCCGCCGCGGCACGGGCCCGGTTCTGGTCCTGGTGAGCTCGCTGCACCAGGCCGCCCGGACCCAGGTCGACCGGCTCCGGGAGGCGCTTCCGGCCGGCCGGTTCCTGGGCCTCGGGCCGGACACTGACCAGCTCGTCGACGGCGAGGCTGCGGCAACCTGGGGGCGGACGGCGCTGGGCAGACGCCGCGACGTGCCGCTCGTCGCGCTCTCGGCGCCCCCGGTGGCGGACTCGCCCCCCGTCCAGGACATGCCGTCCCGCGTCGCACCCGCACTCGCGGCACTCGCCCGGGACCTGCACGCGGCGTTTCCGTTCGGGGCCGTGGTCGTGACCGGAGGGGACGGGGCGCGCGCGCTCGTCGACGCGCTCGGCGCGACAGGGATTCGCGTGCTCGGGGCGGTCGACGAGGGGGTGCCGCACGGCGTCCTGGTCGGCGGCCCCGCCGAGGGGCTGCCGATCGTCACGAAAGCGGGCGGCTTCGGGGACGCGGACACCCTGCTGCGGTGTGTCGAGGCGGTCGGGGCCCCCGGGCGTACGGCGGCGGGGGGATCGACAGAGGATGGAGGCCTCGACCCGCCGAGAGAGGTGTGACGAGAGAGGTGTGAGAGTGGACAAGCCGACGCTCGCCGTCACGGTCGGAGACGTCGCCGGCATCGGCCCCGAGGTGACCGCCAAGACGCTGCTCGGTCACGACGACCTGCGCGAGGAGTGCGTGCCTGTCGTCCTCGGGGATGCCGGGACGATGCGGTCGGCCGTACGCCTCGCCGGCGGTGACCCCGAGCGGGTCCGGATGCTGGAGGACCCACGGCAGGCCCGCAACCAGCCAGGCCTCGTGGAGGTCGTCCAGGTCGGCGAGCCTCTCGGCCAGATCCCGCCGGGGCGGCTCAGCCCGGTCGCGGGCGAAGCCGCGTACCGCTTCGTCGTCGCCGCGTGCGCCCTGGCCCGGGACGGACGCGTGGACGGCATCGTGACCGCGCCACTCAACAAGGCCGCGATGCACGCGGCGGGTCACCGCTGGCCCGGTCACACCGAGCTGCTCGCGGACGAGTTCGGTGTCGAGAACTTCAGCCTGGTGCTGTCGGCCGGAGAGCTGTACGTCTTCCACCTCACCACCCACGTGTCGCTGCGGCAGGCCATCGACGCGGTCACGCCGGAGAGAACCGGGTCAGTGCTCGCGCTGGCGGGCGCGTTCAGCCGCGCACTGGGAAGGCCGGACGAGCGCATCGGCCTGGCCGGGCTCAACCCGCACGCCGGGGAGAACCGCATCTTCGGCGACGAGGACGCGGATGCGCTCGAGCCCGCGGTCGCCTCGGCCCGCGCGGCCGGGCTGAACGTCGTCGGGCCGCTGCCGGCTGACGCCCTGATCCCCGCGGCGGTGCGGGGCGAGTGGCGGATGGTCGTCGTCTGCTACCACGACCAGGGGCACGCGCCGTTCAAGGCCGTGTACGGCGACGACGGGGTCAACATCACCGTCGGCCTCCCGGTCGTCCGTGTCTCGGTCGACCACGGCACCGCGTTCGACATCGCCGGCACCGGCGTCGCCCGGGAGGCAAGCCTGGTGCTCGCCTGCCGACGTGCCGCCGCGCTCGCCCCCGGCTGGGACCACGTGTGGGAGGCGGCCCGTCGGGGCGGCGCCGCCGTCACCAGCGGCTGACAGACCGGCTCGGGCCCGACCGTCAGTGGTCGGGGCTGCCCCCGAACGACGTCGACGGGTAGCCGGTGTCGAAATGCATGTAGTCCGGCACGTCGATGTCCTGCCAGATCCAGCCCTCGGCGTGGAACGCGCGCCACACCACTCCGCGCTTGAGGATCTTGCCCTTGCCCGGCACCCGCTCGTGGTAACGCGGGCTCGGGGACCAGCACCTGCAGCGCGTGTCCTTCCACGGGTTCTCGCGGGGGTTGATGTCGATCGCCCGGCCGTTGGCGTGCGGTGACTTCTTCGGTGGGGCGTTGATCTGGGTCGGCCGCCGGCAGTTGTACGCCGCGGTGTTGTCGGCGCGCAGGCTCGCGTTGCTGTCCCCGTCGTACGCCTCCACGGGACGCATCCGGCGGATCGGGAACTGCTCCTCGAACAGGCGGGTGAACACCCTGGACAGGCTCGCGGCGACATCCGCGTGGACGACGAGCACGCCGCGGCGCACCTCGCCGGCAAAGGAGACGTAGTTGACCTCGAGCCGGCGGAGGTCCGCCCTGCCGACCGGGCAGCCGTCGTACGTCATGCCGGCCTCGACCATCCGGCGCCACTGCCCCCGCGGCACGTGCCGGACGACCGGGTTGGCCTCCGCCGCGGTGACCGGTTGCGTGGCGGTCCCGGCGGCACGCGAGGGAGCCGCGGCCGCCGTCCCGGGCCCGTCGTCGGACTCCCCGGCCTCCCGCGTGCCCCCGGCCCCCGGGGACCCGGGCGAGGTCGCCTGCCCACCCGGGGACGTCGCGGCCGAGCGGGGCGTGCCGTGGGCGGCGGGTACGGGGGTGTCCTCCTCGCCGCACCCCGCGGCGAGCAGCCCCGTACTCGCGAGCAGGGCCGCGGTGGCCACCAAGGTCGTGCCGGTCCGTGCGGCCCTGGCCGCGCGGAACCGGCTTCCCGCGGACGGCTCCGCGGTGTTCAGGTCGCTCATGACTCCTCGTGCTCGCCCCACCTCGGCCGGACGGATCGGTCGTAGGTCGCCAGGCGCTGCCCGTCGGGAGTGCTGTGCTCCCCGCACGCGGCCCAGCCCCGCGCGGCCCAGTACGCCCCCGCGCCAGTCTCACCCACCGAGGTGACCAGCGTGACGCGAGTGCACCCGGCCTCCGCCACGCCCTCGAGGAACCGCTCGGTCAGCGCGGACCCGATGCCGTGTGCGCGCGCGTCCTCGGCCACCGCGACCCGGGAGAGCACGCCGACGCGCTCCGCCGTCCCCGGTGCGCCGGCGGCCGCGGTCTGCCCACCGCTCCCCACCAGCCGGCGGGTGTAGCGCCGTACCCGGGTCCGCAGGAAGTGCCACGCCAGCCGCGGCCGGACCAGCAGGGCGACCAGGGCGCGCAGCAGCAGGGCCCGGCCGTGGGTGCGGAGCACGTGGTGGCGGTGCATCGCGGCGTCGGTCACCCCGACCAGGAAACCGGCCCGTCGCCCGTCCAGGTCGGCCACGTACGCCAGGGCGTACGGGCCGGTCAGGAACGCCCGGTAGTACTCGGTCAGGAAGCCGGCACCGAGCCGGGCAAAGAAGCCATCGGGGAAGAAACGCCGATGCATGGACACCGCGAACGAAAGGTCATCGGCGTGCATGGGCCGCAGCACGACGCCCTGCTGGACGACCTGGACAGCGGCGCGGCGGTTGGCATCCACCGGCCCGAAGTTACTTGTGGCCACATCCCTCGCTCTGAGCGGGGGGACGGTCGCAGCCGGTTGACTTCGGTTACGCGTGGTAGTTGAGTCGCCGCGAGAGTCGTTCGGGGGTCACGACCCAGACCATGTCGTGGCAGGTGGCGATGCGACCGTTCCGCCGGGCGGCGGAGAGGCCTCCCTGTGGCCGACAAGTCTCGAAGCGTGCCGTTGCGCCTGGCCTCCCTGGCCGTGCTCCTGCTGCTTCTCACCGCCAGCGTCGCCTCCTGGTACGTCGCCCGTGTCGTCGTCAGCTCCCAGGAGGAGCGGCTGCTGCGGGCCCGGCTCGCCGAGGTCGTCCTGCTCCTGGACGGGGCGTTCGCCAGCTTCCAGTCCTCCCTGCAGATCCTCGGCGCCGTGTCCGCCGACGGGGGCACGAGCCCCCAGTCCTTCGCCGCGACCGCAGCACCGCTGCTCACGGACAACGTCGTGGCCGTCGGGGTGGCCCGGCAGGAGCAGGGACGCCTCGTCGTCACGCACGCGGCCGGCAAGGGCATCCCCGTGGGTACCCCGCTCGGCGGCCAGCGGTCCGAGGTGGCCGAGCGCGCGGTGGACAGCGGCAAGCTCTCCGCCGGCCTTGTCACGGAGGGTGACAATTCGGACGCCCCGTCCCTGCTGACCGTCGCCGTGCCGATCAAGGGCGGCGCCGGGCGGGCGGTGGCGTACCACGAGTCGGTGGTCGCGCCGACGACCCCGACCCCGACGGAGGAGGGAACGCCGTTCAGTGAGCTGGACCTCGCGCTGTACGCGGCCGCGCAGCCCGACGCCGACCAGCTCCTCCTCACCACGACCCGCGACCTCCCGTTGGACGGCCAGGCCGAGCGCCGGTCGTTCGCCGTGGGCGCCGAGCGCTGGCAGCTCGTCGCACGCTCCACCGAGCCGCTCGCCGGCAACTTCGCCCGGCAGGTCCCCTGGGGCCTGCTCGGCATGGGGGTCGTGGTCGCCGTCCTGGTCGCCGCCTTCGTCGAGATGACCAGCCGACGGCGCAGCTACGCGATGTCGATCGCCGACCAGCGCACGGTCGAGCTGCGTACCGCGCTCGACGAGCTGCAGCACGCCAGGGGGGCGATGGAGCGGCTGGTCACGCTGGGCCCGACGCTCGTGCTCCGGATCGCCCCCGATGACCATCGGGCGGTGTACGCGAGTCCCAACATCGAGCGGCTCTTCGGCGTGAGCCAGGAGGAGGCCGCGGCCCCCGCGTTCCTGCTCGATCGGGCGGAGCCGCAGGACCGTGCGCTGCTCGAGGGGGCACTCGCCGACGTGGTCGCCGACCCGTCGAGCGTACGGACCGTCGAGTTCCGTCTACGGGACGGCGCCGGGCGCTTCCGGTGGGTCTCCACGCTGTTCCTCCACGAGTCGGGCGAGGAGCCGGAGGACGAGGTCGTGCTCGCGTACGTGCTGGACATCGACGACCGGCGCCGGGCCGAGGAGGACCTGCGCGGGCGCGAGGCCACCCTGCGCGCGGTCTTCACCGCCTCGCCCGACCTCATCGTCATCGTCGACAGGGGCGGTGGCATCCGCGTCGCGAACCCTGCGGCCCAGCGGCTCTTCGGCTCGGACGGGTCCGACGTCGAGGGACGTCCACTGGCCGACCTCGTCCACCCGGAGGACAAGGCGCAGGTGGCGGAGCTGCTTCGCCACCAGCCCGCCGGCGAGCGCGACGGCCAGGCGCTGCGGTACCGGGCCGAGAACACGGACGGGGAGTGGATCGTCCTCGAGTCCCAGTCCGCCATGCTGCCCGGGGACGACGGGGACGGACGGGTGGTGGCGGTCTTCAGAGACGTCACCGACCGGACCCGCCTCGAGGAGGCGCAGAAGGCCGCGCGGGAGGCCGCCGAGTCGGCCAACATCGCGAAGAGCGAGTTCCTCTCCCGCATGAGCCACGAGCTGAGGACGCCACTCAACGCCGTGATCGGCTTCGCCCAGCTCCTCGAGCTCGGTGAGCTCAACACCGCGCAGCGGGAGGAGGTCGCCCACATCGTCAAGGGCGGCCGCCACCTGCTCGGCCTCATCGACGAAGTGCTCGACATCTCCCGGATCGAGAGCGGCGGGCTCCCACTGTCGCCGGAACCCCTGCTGGTCGGCGATCTCGTCAGTGAGTCCCTCGACCTCGTACGCCCACTGGCGGCCCACCGCGAGATCCACCTCACCGGAACGCAGGCCGGCTCGTGCGACGCGCACATCTTCGCCGACCGGCAGCGGCTCAAGCAGGTGATGCTCAACCTGCTGTCCAACGCGGTCAAGTACAACCGGCAGGGCGGCACCGTGGCGGTGAGCTGCGAGCGCCTGGACGCCGGACGTCTGCGGATCAACGTGTCCGACACGGGTCCGGGGATCCCGTCCGACGACCTCCCGCGGCTGTTCACACCGTTCGAGCGGCTCGGCGCGGAGCAGACCGAGGTCGAGGGGACGGGCATCGGGCTGGCCCTGTCCCAGCGGCTCACGACCGCGATGGGCGGCACGCTCGAACTGACCACCGCCCCCGGCAAGGGGACCACGTTCTGGGTCGAGTTCCCGGTCGCCGAGGCGCCGACCGACCGCTACATCCGGCTCACCGAGGCCGACGCCCCCGCGCCGCGCCGGGCGCCCGAGTCGACCACCTACAAGATCCTCTACATCGAGGACAACCTGGCCAACCTCCGGCTCGTCGAGCGGGTCCTCGCCCAGCGCAAGAACGTGGAGATCATCGCGGCGATGCAGGGCGGGCTCGGGGTCGAGCTGGTCCGCGAGCACCAGCCCCGGCTGATCCTGCTCGACCTGCACCTTCCGGACATGAGCGGCGAGGAGGTGCTCCAGCGGCTGAGGGAGGAGCCGTCGACGGCCGACATCCCTGTGGTCGTGGTGAGCGCGGACGCCACACCGCGGCAGGCCCAGCGCCTGCTCGCTATCGGGGCCACCGCGTACCTCACCAAACCGCTCGACGTCCTCGCCTTGCTCGAGATGGTGGACGTCGTCCTGGCACGCCCCGAGGCCATGGCCCCCTCCGGCTCACCCCTCGCCCGGATGGGCGACGGTCAGGCGTAAGAAGAAGGTGCTGCCCTGCCCCAGCGTGGACTCCACGGTGAGGCCACCCCCCATCGCCTCGGCGAGGCGCCGGGACAGGGCGAGGCCGACACCGGTGCCCTCCACGCTCGTCATCTCGGCGCCGAGCCGCTCGAACGGTGTGAACAGCCGCGGCAGGTTGTCGGCCGCGATGCCGGGCCCGGAGTCGCGGACGTCGACGACGGCCTCGGCCTCACCCACGGACGCCCAGTGCACGTCGATGCGACCGCCGACATGGTTGTACTTCACCGCGTTGGACAGCAGGTTGAGTATCACCTCGGTGCAGCGCTTGCGATCGGCGTGCACGTGCAGCAGCTCCCCGCCACGCTCGATCGTGATGTCCCGCCGGTCGGCAAGGGGGCGGACCAGGTCCACCGCCGAGTCCACGACCTCGTCCAGCGGGATCGACTCCATGGACAGGCTGAGCTCTCCCGACTCGATCCGTGCGATGTCGATCGTCTCGCCGATGAGCGCGAGCAGGTGCCGCCCCGCGTGGTCGATCTGGTCGAGGCACTCGACCTGGTCCGCGCTCAGCTCGTCCATCCGCAGCACCTGCGCGAACCCGAGGACGGCGTTGAGCGGGGTGCGCAGCTCGTGGCTCATCCGTGACACGAAGGCGGTCTTGGCGTGGCTGGCGGCCTCCGCGGCGTCACGGGCTCGGCGTACCTGCTCGGCGTGCCGGCGCTCGATCGCGTAGCGCATCGCGCGGCCGATGATCGCGCGGTCGGCGTTGTCCTTGATGAGGTAGTCCTGTGCGCCCGCCTGCAGGGCGAGGGTCGCGGCCTCCTCGTCGTGCAGACCGGTGAGGACGATCAGTGGCAGGTCCTCGAACCTCTGCGCCATCGTGGTGATCGCGTCCAGGCCGACCGCGTCCGGAAGGGACAGATCCACGAGGGCGACGTCCACCGGCTCGGCGTCCAGGTGCGCCAGCGCCTCCCGCAGCGTGGCCGCGGTGCTCACACGGCAGTGAAGCCCGGGCGCACCGCTGATCGCGGCACGGCAGAGCAGGACGTCGTCGGGGTCGTCCTCGACCACGAGGACCTGCAACGGGGTGGTGCTCCCGACGACGTCGCTCTGCGCCAGGCCACGGGTCACGGCGTGGCTGCTCCGCGCTGGGAGGGGGCGACCCCGGGGCGGCCGCCCGGCGGGAGCTGGACGACCGTGAACCAGAAGTCCTCGATGGAGCTGACGACGGCGCGGAAGCTGTCCAGGTCCACCGGCTTGGTGATGTAGCAGTTCGCGTGGAGCTGGTATGTGCGCACGATGTCCTCCTCCGCGCCCGAGGTCGTGAGCACCACGATGGGGATGTGCGCGAGGTCCGGGTCGGACTTGATCTCCTGAAGCACCTCGCGCCCGTCCATCCGCGGGAGGTTGAGGTCGAGCAGGATGAGGTCCGGCTTCGCGTCACGACCCGGCTTCCCCGCCGCGCGGAGCTTGTCCATGGCCTCGACGCCGTCCGCCGCGACCTGCATGTGCAGTTGGAGCTTGGTCCGGTCGAGTGCCTGCCGGGTGAGGTACACGTCGTCCGGGTCGTCCTCCACCAAGAGCACGTTGACCGGCCTAGCCGGGATGCCCGACGTGGGCGCGTCCTGGGACATGTGCCACCTCCTCATCTGCTGACGCCTGCGCTGCGGGCCAGGTGAACCAGAAGGTCGACCCTTCGCCCGGGACGGACTCGACGCCGATCCGTCCGTCGTGGGCCTCGACGATGCGCTGACACACCGCGAGGCCGATGCCCGTGCCCTCGTACTTCCCCCTCGGGTGGAGGCGCTGGAAGATCTGGAAGATCCGCTTCGCGTACACCGACTCGATCCCGATGCCGTTGTCTGAGACGGTGAACCGCCACCGGTCGCCGGTCCGGGTCGCGTCGACGTGGACTCGCGGCGGCCCCTCACCGCCGTACTTCAGCGCGTTGCCCACGAGGTTCTGGAACAGCTGCTCCATCTCGGTGGGGCTGCCGGCCACGGTGGGCAGCGACCCGGACGTGACCTGCGCGCCCGACTCCCCGATCCGTACCGCCAGCGCGTCGACGACCGCGCCGAGCGCGGCTCGCATATCGACCGGAACGTCCTCGCCGGGCCGGCCCGCCCGGGAGAACATGAGCAGGTCGTCGATCAGCCGCTGCATGCGGATGGCGGCCGCAACGATCCGCTCCAGGTACATCCGGGCGTCGGCGTCGACGCTGGTCGTCTTCTCCTCGAGCAGGCGCGAGAAGCTCGTGATCTTGCGGAGCGGCTCCTGCAGGTCGTGTGAGGCGACGTACGCGAACCGCTGCAGCTCCTCGTTCGCCCGCGCGAGCATCGTGTTCTGGCTGGAGAGCTGCCCGTTGGCCGCCTGCAGGTCCGCCCGCATCTGCGCCAGCTCGCCGACGCGCTGCTCCAGCTGGTTCGCCGTCCGGCGGAGGGTGTCCTCGGCGGCCCGGCGTTCGTCGTCCAGGTGGCCCAGGGGTCGCGCCAGCGACAGGATGACCGCCGAGAAGCCCACGATCGTGGACACGACGAACATCGCTACGCCCAGGCGGGGGTCCACGACGTCCTCCTGGACGGCGACGACGACGAGCCATCCCGCCAGGAGCGGGAGTGCCACGGCCCACGGCAACAGCCGCCGCGCGACGGGACCCGCCGCCCGGTCGTCGAGCAGGACGGCGACGACCCCACGGTCCGGACGAGCGGCGACGATCCCGCAGGACGAGACCAGCAGCGCGATCGCCGTCGGCAGCGCGATGTCGGTGTAGTCGGCGATGCCGACGAGCGCCGGGGCCGAGAGGAGGTAGCCCACGAGCGCCACGAGGGTGACCACGATGCTGAGGAGCACGAACCACTGCGCCAGCCACACGACGCCGCGCCAGAACGTGTCCAGCGCCAGCAGCCCCACCCCGAGCAGGACGAAGCACGCCGCAGCGCTGACCGACGGCCGCCCGGGGAACGGGTTGTCCGCGGACCGCGGGTCGATGTAGGTGAGCTGGTCGATGCCCAGGTCCACGCCGAAGGCGTACTCGACGAGAACCGCGACGCCGAGCAGGACGAGCACGCCGGCTGCCGCCTTGCCCGCCACGAGGCGTGCGCCTGCCGCGGCCTTGTCACGCAGCAACAGGAGGGCGACGCCGAGCAGGACCAGGCCGACCGCGGTGTTCACCTTCGTGGAGGTGGCGTCCGGCAACAGCGTCCGCAGCGCGGTCACGTCCAGGACCCAACCGGCCATCACGAGCGCGCCGAGTGCGATGGTCGCGGCCGCGGCCAGCTGGGAGACCCACCGGCTCACGACCGCGCGCTGGGGCGCCGCCGGTACTGGCGAGACCGCCGGTGCCGGGGTACCACCCATGGTCAGCCTCCGTGGACCCGCCGTGATCAGGACGTTACTCCTGGTCAGCGAGCGGCTGGCCCGAGTCGTGTGATTGCCGACGGTCCCGGCCGTCTCCGGAAGGCTCATGTCGCCACATCGGATGCCGTGCCCGTCAGGGACACGGGGTGGAGGGCCGACCGGCCGGGGAGGCACCCCGGCCTAGCATGCGCCGCGTGAGCGGGGTCGCGGATCCTCGGTGGTGGCGGCGGTCCGGCCCGCGCGCCGTCGCCGGGGCGGTGCTGCTCGACCTCGCGGTCAGCCCGGTCTTCGCCTGGGACGTGTTCACCGGCGACCTGGGCCGCGAGCTCGGGCTGGGCGCATCGGCGCTCGCCTCGGTCTTCTCCGTCGGGCTCGCCTCGTTCACTGCGGCGGTGCTGCTCGGCGGGCGGGCCGCGGATTCGGTCGCCCCCCGCCGCCTCGCCGTCTACGTCGCCGGGGGATGCGTCGTCGGGCTGCTCGGCTGCGCGGTGGCGTCCTCGGCGGTCGTGCTCGTGCTCGGCTTCGCGGTGTTCGCCGCGTCGACCGGAGCCGGGTACGCCACTGCGGTCCGGGTCGCCGGCACCGTCGCCGTACGCCGCGGGCTGGCGGTCGGGCTCGTGGTGAGCGCGTACGCCGGGGGGACCGTCGTGGTCGCGCCGGTCGCCGCGGCCCTGCTCGACAGCGTGGGCCGCGGCGGGACGTTCGCTGTGCTCGCCGCCGTTGTCGGGGCGCTCGTGCTCTGCGCCGTCCCGCTCGTCCCGGGGACGGTCCGGGCGCACGCGGCACGCCCCGCCCCGCCCCAGCGGGTTCGGGGCCGCACGATCCCAGCCCTGTGGACGGTGTTCGGACTCGGCAGCGCACCCGGGCTGGCCGCGTTCGCGAATGCGGGCGACCTCGCCGGAGCCGCCGTCGCCGGGCTGGCCGTGCCCTTGCTCAGCCTGGGCAACTTCGCCGGACGCCTCGTCGCCGGGCCCGCCTCGGACCGCTTCGGCCGACCGCGCGCCCTGCACGTCAACGCCGGCGTGCTCGTCCTCACCTGCGGGCTGCTCGCCACCGGGCAGGGCGAGGGCACGGTCACCGCGGCGCTGCTCGTCCTCGGCCTGCAGTACGGGGCGCTGAGCGCGCTCGTCCCGGCCGCCACCGCGGACGCCGTCCCGCCGGAGAGCCTGGGCGCCACCTTCGGCGTCGTCTTCACCGGTTGGGGTTGCGCAGGGCTGGCCGCCCCGGTAGCCGCCGCCGTCTGTGCGGACCGGGTCGGCTGGCCCGCCGCGTACCTGGGGTTCACCGGCGTCGCGGCGATGGCTGGCTGACGCTCGCGCTCAGTAACCCGGGGAGGGTCCGCGCAGCTCGCCGTACCGGCCCGGCCTGAGGTCACCCGAGAGGTGGGTGGTCCGCTCTGACCAGGGCGGATTCGCCTGTTCGTGACAGACCGTCCAGCTTGTCCGACGGACTAGCCGGGGGCGCCCGAGCGTTGAGACAGTCAGGTCATCGGGCTGGTCCTGAGGCCTTGCCAGGAGGTGCCATGAGAGGCGACCGAGTCGAGATCGTCATCGACGCCGGAGGCGAGACCCGCACCTACGAGATCACGGCCACCCGCAACGGCCGCCGCGTCGAGATCTCCACGGCACGCGGCATCGTCGAGGTCACCGAGGTGACCCGCTCCGGGACTCCGATGCGGACGGCCCGGTTCATGGCGAACCGGGTCCTCGCCCTCGTCGAGCACCCAGCGGTCCAGCACGGTGTCGCCGAGGAACCGGTGCCCGCGTCCCCGACGCCACAGCCTGGTGCGGCCCCACGCTCGGGTCCCCCGCTTCCCCGCCCGGCCTGACGGCCGTACGGCCCCTCACGGCCGGGGACGTACCTCGTCCCACAAGCACGCGTACCGCTGGGCGGCCTCGCTGCGCGGGGCGAAGGCGACGACCGGCGAGCGGCGCTCGGCCATCTGCTCGATGATCGAGGCGTTGGGGATCGTCGAGGACGAGACGTTCGGCCGCTGGCTCGGCAGTGACGCCACGACCTCGCGATGGAGCCTCTTACGGCGGTCGACCATGGAGAAGAAGGCCACGATCTCCGGCCGCCGTCCGTCGAGCTCGCCGACGAACTCCGTGAGCTGCTCGAGCGTGCGCACCGAGAGCGTCGCCGGGACGAGCGGGACCAGCAGGGTGTCGGCCGCGTGCAGCACGTTCTCCGACACGAGCGAGATGCTCGGCGGGCAGTCGAGGAAGACGACGTCGTACTGGCCGTCCAGGTCCCCCAGCAGGCGGCGGAGCCGTCGGGTCGGCTTCTTCGTGTCGTCGAGGTCGAGGTCCATCGTGCGATAGCGGAAGTCCGCCGGCAGCAGGTCGAGGTTGTCGAAGTCGCTCGCCTTGATGACGTCGTCCAGGCTGCGCCTCTGGTGGACGAGGGCCCTGCCGCCGCCCTTCACCTTGGGACGGACGCGGAACAGGTAGGTCGCCGCCCCCTGCGGGTCGAGGTCCCAGAGCAGCGTCCGGCGCCCCTCGGCGGCCGAGAGGTAGGCGAGGTTCGCGGCCGTCGACGTCTTGCCGACGCCGCCCTTGATGTTGTACGTCGCGAAGACCTTCACCGGCCCGCTCCCGCGACGAGCGCGTCCATCCGGCGCCGGTTCGGCGGGGCCATGAAGTCGGCGAACCGCGCGCCGAACTCGGCCCGGGCGCGGTCCTGGTCGGCCTGGAGATGCGCGGTCAGCTCCCCCATCGCGAGCAGCGTCGCGGACGAGGACGTGCCCGCCTCGATCATCTCCTCGGCGAACGTGCGGATCCCCGCGCGCTGCACCTCGGAGTCCTGGAACCGCCCGAGGCAGTCCTGCAGGCCCTTGAGCCGGCCCACGGTCCTGCCCAGCACCGCCGGGTCGTGCAGCGAGGCGAAGACCTCCACGGCGTACCGCAGCTCCTTGGCCCGCTTGCGGAGGTCGTGCATCAGGGTCGCCGGGGACTCCGCCGTGACGGACGAGCCGAGGCGGACGACTCGGCGGTCGGCGCGGGCGAGGCACCGCGCGGCCAGCGCGTCCGCGGTGAGGGGTTCGGCGGACGCCTCCGACGCGGCGATGAGGTCCTTCCACCTGTCGAGGAGCCGGGCGAAGCGGGCGGAGCCCAACGACCCGGCGAGCCGACGCTGCTCACGCCGCCGTCGCCGACGCAGGTGCACCGCCAGGGGGCCGAGGTCGTCCGGGGTGGCGGAGACGAGCCACCCGGCCATCTCGTCCAGCCCGAGCAGGTAGACGTCGAGGTCGCGTCCCGGGGTGGTGACCCCGCCGAGCCACTTCAGCTCGGCCGCGAAGGGCCCGGCCAGATCCACCGGCTGGACCGAGCGGGTCAGCTTCATGACGGACCGGGAGCGGCGCACCGCGACCCGCAGGTCGTGCAGGCACTCGGTGTCGACCTCCTCGAGCACGCCCGGCACGTTGATCTCGACGTGGTCGCGGAGCTCGTCCAGGATGCGGCTCACCGCCTCGCCCACCGGTGCCTGCCCGTCCAGGCGGACGTCGAGCTTGCCGGTGTAGTCGCCCGGCCGGCGGGACGAGCTGGCGAGCGCGAGGTCCCGCGGCGTCGTCCACGGGGCGATGGTGACCGCACCGGTCGCGTCCAGCAGCCGGTGGGCACGCCGGGCCTCGGCCTCGTACCCCCGGAGGGGACGGAGGCGCAGCAGGGACCGCTCCGGCGTCCCCTGGTCCTGTGCGGGGTGCTCGACGTCGACGAGCGCCACGATCTTGTCGTTGGCGTCGAGGAGGCGGACACGCTGCAGCTCGAGCGTCTCCTCCGCCACCGGGAGAAGGGCACGCACGCTGACCTTCGCGCTCACGCAGTCGCGGACGGGCCCGGGGGGCAGCGCGTCGACCAGGGACGGCCACCGGACGGCGGGGAGGCGCTGGCTGGCGCTGGCCCCGTCAGCGGTGAAGACGACCAGCTCGTGCCCGCTCTCCTGCTCCGTCGAGTGCTGCGTCGCGGAGGCGCACATGCCGGCGCGGTGGAGTCTCCAGTCGTACGTGTCCAGCCAGACGCGGCGAGTGACGCGACGCGTGCCCGGTTCGACGGCGAACCGGCGCGCCAGGGTGTCCATGGTCGTCCCGAGTCCGTCGCGCGGCTCCAGCGTCATCACGCGCTCCGGTCCCACCATGTCGCCTTCCCTCGTCCGCGACCGACCGGCCTCACTCACCCGCCCGGGAAACGACCCGCCCGAGAACGCCAGAGTCTAGCCAGGCGGTCCGGTCGCGCAGGAGCCGAACATGTGAGAGGCGTCCTCGATCGGGTACGGGCCCCTCGACGGAACGGCGGGCGCCTGAGCCGCGCGGCCAGGAGGAAGGAGCTCTCATGCCGCAGCAGCAGTGGAACCGGAAGCAGGAACGCCAGTACGAGCACGTCAAGGCGAGCCAGAAGGCCGAGGGCCGGTCCGAGAAGCGGGCCACCGAGATCGCCGCCCGGACGGTGAACAAGGAGCGGGCCCGCGCGGGTCAGACGCGGCAGGCCAGCCCGAGCTCGACCCGGGACATCTCGGCGAGCCGCCGCGGAGGCAAGCGTTCGGGCTCCGGGCCGGGAGGCCGCACTCGGGACCAGCTGTACGGCGAGGCCAAGCGCCGGGGCATCAAGGGGCGCTCGACCATGACCAAGGCCCAGCTGGAGGAGGCCATCGGCCGCTGACCAGCGCCGCAGCCACGAAGGGCGCGCCTTGCGCGGGGCGCGCCCTTCGTCATGTCCTGCGCCGCGCGGCCGACAGCCGGTCAGCCGTCGACGGTGCGGTACGTCTTGATCTCGCGGCTCTCGAGGTACTGCAGGGCGTAGCCGAGCACGTGCTCCTGGAAGTGCGCGGACGCCCTGTGCTCCTCGAAGCCCTCCTCGTCGGTGTACTGCTCGTAGAGGACGAACGTGCGGGGGTCGTCCGGGGAGACGTGCGCCTGGTAGACGAGGTTCTTCTCCTCGGCGCGCGAGGGAGGCGTCACCCGGGCGATGACGTCGAGGATCCGCTTCTCCTCCCCCTCCTTGGCCGTCCACGTGGCGACAACGGCGAATGCCATGGGCTGTCCTTCCTCCTCGGCTCCCCCAGAGGAGCCTGTCTATCGCGAGCCGTTCTCCGACTGGCCGTTGCCCGGCGTGCCGCCGCCGCGCGCCTCGACGCCCGCCCACTCCTCCAGGTGCGTGACGATCGTGGTGAAGTCGCTGTCCTCGCCGCCGCGCGCCAGCACGTACATCCAGAGCTGGCGGACGGACTCGGCCACCCACATCGGCATCCGCAGCTCGTTCGCCTGCTCGGAGAACAGCTGCAGGTCCTTGTACATGAGGCCGGTGGTGAACCCGTTGGCGAACTTGCGGGTCAGCACCGAGCGCGGGAACTTGTCGACCGTCGCACTGTTGCGCCCGGTGCCCGCGTTGAGCACGTCGATCATCACCTGGGCGTCCAGGCCCGCCTTGAGCCCGAGCACGACCGCCTCCGACGTGGCCGCCATGGCGGTCGCCGAGAGGTAGTTGTTCACCAGCTTCATCGTCTGGCCGTGACCCGCCTGCTCGCCGACGTGGAACACGTTCCCCAGCACCTCGAGGACGGGCTTCACCCTCCCGAACACGGCAGCGTCCCCGGCGGCCATCACCGCGAGGGTCCCGGCCCACGACCCGGACACACCGCCGCTCACGGGCGAGTCGACCGTGCTGATCCCGCGGGCCGACAGCGCACGGGCGAGCTCACCGACGGTCTCGGCGCCCGTCGTGGACGTCTCGACCCACACCTCGAGACGGGAGCCGTGCACAAGCCCCTTCTCGCCCACCGTCACCTCGCGGACGGAGTCAGGCGTGGGGAGACTCGTGAGCACGATGGTGGCCCGGTCGGCGACCTCGGCCGCGGACCCGGCGACGGCTGCACCCTCCGCCTCCGCGCGTGCGCGCGCGTCGGCGCTCACGTCCGCGACGACCATGTCGTACCCGGCTTCACAGAGCCGGTGGACCATCGGCAGGCCCATGTTGCCGAGACCGACGAACCCCACCGTGGGCTGCATGTGCACGCTCCTCACCTCGCCACCGCGGACCCGCTGAGCAGGGGCGTTCCAGCGGGAAGGGTCAGGGCAGATTGTCGGACGGTCCTATTGACAGACATCTTACAAATGTCCAGCATGTCCTGAAATCTGGTGTATCTGTCGCCACCACGCGTGGGGCACCGAGGGAGACACGGTGACCGTCAGCGAGCAGCAGCACCGTCCGGCGTACCGGCTCTTCGTGGACGGGACGTCCACCGAGGCCGCGTCGGCACGGACCTACGAGTCCATCGACCCGTACACCGGCGAGCCGTGGGCGACCGTCGCCGACGGCACGGCGGCCGACGTGGACCGCGCAGTCGCGGCCGCCCGTGCGGCACTCGACGGCCCCTGGGGGTCGATGACGGCGACACAGCGCGGCAAGCTGCTGCGCCGGCTCGGCGACCTCATCGCCCGCGACGCGCAACGCCTCGCGGAGATCGAGACGCACGACAATGGCAAGCTGCTGGCGGAGATGCAGGGCCAGACCAAGGTCCTGCCCGAGTGGTACTACTACTTCGCCGGGCTGGCCGACAAGCTCGAGGGCAGCGTGCTGCCGTCGGACAAGCCCACCTACTTCGTGTACACGCAGCACGAGCCCGTCGGCGTGGTGGGCGCGATCATCCCGTGGAATTCGCCGCTCCTGCTGCTCACATGGAAGCTGGCCCCCGGTCTCGCCGCAGGCTGCACGTTCGTCGTCAAGCCCAGCGACTACACGCCCGTCAGCGCGGTCGAGCTCGCCGCCCTGGCCGAGGAGGCCGGCTTCCCGCCCGGGGTGATCAACGTGGTCACCGGTTGGGGGCCGGAGACGGGCGCCGCGCTGGCCGGGCATCCCGGCGTCGACAAGGTCGCGTTCACCGGGTCGACGGCGACCGGCAAGGCCGTCGCGCACGCCGCCGCGGACAACGTCACGCGGGTGACCCTGGAGCTCGGCGGCAAGTCCGCGCAGGTCGTGTTCCCGGAAGCCGACCTCGACGCCGCGGCGAACGGCGTGATCGCCGGGGTCTTCGCCGCGACGGGCCAGACCTGCATGGCGGGCTCGCGGCTCGTCGTGCACGAGGACGTCAAGGACGACCTCGTCCGCCGCATCGTCGACCGGGCGAAGACCATCCGGATCGGCGACCCGTCCGACCCGACGACCGAGATGGGCCCGCTGGCGAACGACCGCCAGTTCCAGAAGGTGCTCGACCACTTCGAGGCGGCCAGGTCCCAGGGCGCGACCATCGCGTGCGGCGGCGACCGGGTCGAGGACCTCGGCGGCTACTTCGTCCACCCCACCGTCCTCACCGACGTCGACCCGTCCATGCGTGCCGTACGCGAAGAGATCTTCGGCCCCGTGCTGAGCGTGATCGGCTTCTGCGACGAGGACGAGGGCGTCCGGCTCGCGAACGGGACGGAGTTCGGGCTCGCGGCCTCCGTCTGGACCAAGGACGTGCACCGCGCCCACCGCGTGGCCTCGGCACTGCGTGCCGGGTCGGTGTGGGTGAACGCGTACCGGACGGTCAGCCCCCTCGTGCCCTTCGGGGGATTCGGTGCGAGCGGCATCGGCCGGGAGAACGGCAGCGAGGCGATCAAGGCGTACACCGAGACCAAGGCCGTGTGGGTCGAGCTCACCGGCGAGACCCGTGACCCCTTCACCCTCGGCTAGGGGAGCCCCACGATGAGCAGCACCCCCGCGGACCCTGCCAGCCCTGTCAGCCCGCCCGCGTTCCGCCGGAAGGCGGTCCTCGCGACCGGCGTCGGCAACTTCATGGAGTGGTTCGACTTCGCCGTCTACGGCTTCGTCGCCACGACCATCGGGCAGGTCTTCTTCCCCACGGACGACCCGACCGTCTCGCTGCTCTCGGCCCTGGCCGTCTTCGGCGTGGCCTTCTTCTTCCGTCCGGTCGGCGGGTTCGTCTTCGGCTGGGTCGGGGACCGGTTCGGCCGGCGTCCCGCGCTTGCCACGTCGATCATCCTCATGGGCGTCTCGACGACGCTCATCGCGCTCCTGCCCTCGTACGAGACGGTCGGCATCGTCGCGCCCGTCCTGCTCGTCCTGCTGCGCTGCGTACAGGGCGTGTCCGCGGGCGGGGAGTGGACCGGGTCCTCCACGTTCCTCATCGAGCAGGCCCCCCAGGACAAGCGCGGCCTCGCGTCCAGCGTGATCTCGATGACCGCCGCCCTCGCCGGCGCCGTCGGAGGGCTCGTCGGCCTCACCCTGAGCCTCACCCTGAGCGACGACGCGATGCTGGCCTGGGGCTGGCGCATCCCGTTCCTCGTCGCCGCACCGCTCACGGCCATCGGTCTCTACCTGCGGATCAGGCTGGACGAGACCCCCGTCTACCGGAACCTGCAGCGCCAGCAGCGCGTGACCACCACACCGCTGCGCCGTGCCGGCAAGGAGAACCTCCAGCAGATCGGGCTCGTGTTCGCCGCGGCGAGCGTCATCGGGCTCGGCTACTACTACCTGGTCACGTTCGCGGTGAGCTACCTGACGGAGACCTCCGGGTTCGACCCGACGACCGCGCTCGTGCTCACCTCGGTCGGGCTGCTCGTGTACGCGGCGCTGTGCCCCTGCGTCGGCATGCTGAGCGACCGCATCGGACGCCGCCCCACGATGATCGGCGGGTGCGCGGCGATGGCACTGTTCGGCGTCCCGGCGTTCGGGCTGATGTCGCAGGGCGTGATCGTGCTCGCGCTGCTCGGGCTCGTCCTGCTCGGCATCGCCGAGGCGCTGGCGAACGTGACGAGCGTGGTGCTGCTCGCCGAGCTGTTCCCTGACGCCACCCGGGTGAGCGGCGCGTCCGTCGGCTACAACCTCGCGCTGGCGATCGTCGCCGGGCCCGGCCCGTTCCTCGGCGGGTGGCTGGTGGCGTCGACCGGGCTCAGCATCTCCCCCGCGTTCTACCTGTGCGGCGTGGCCCTGCTCGCCGGCGTCGCCCTGTGGCGGTACCTGCCCGAGACCCGGGAGTCCACGCTGTCGGCCGTGGCCGAGGAACCGGTCGGTGTGACGCGTCCGCAGCCCATGGCGCCGTGATGGAGCACGAGGTCATCGCCGTCCGCTACGGGACGCTCGAGACGACCAAGTCGGAGACGTACTACCGCTACCACGCGTACGGCGAGCCCGACGTCACCGTGCAGATGGACTACTTCTTCTGGGTCCTGCGCACCGACGACACCGTCACCGTGGTCGACACCGGCTTCGCGCCGTCGGCGGGGGCACGCCGTGGCCGGACGTCGCTGCTCACGCCGGCCGAGGGCCTGGCCAAGCTGGGGCTGTCCCCGGGCGACGTCTCGCGGGTGGTCGCCACGCACTTCCACTACGACCACATCGGCAACCTCTCCGTGTTCCCCGACGCGCAGATCCTCCTCTCCGGGCGCGAGCTGGACTTCTGGACGAGCCCGTGGGCGAAGCGCACCCAGTTCGCCCAGGTCGTCGAGGAGGACGAGATCGCGTACGTCGAGACGGCGGAGAAGGAGGGGCGCGTCAGCCGGCTGGACGACGACGCCGAGATCGCGCCGGGCCTGCGCGCGCAGCGTGTCGGCGGGCACACCCCCGGCCAGCTCGTGCTCACGGTCACGACCGAGGGACGCGAGGCCGTGCTGGCCTCCGACGCCGTGCACCTGTACGAGGAGGTCGAGCTGGACCGGCCGTTCGCGATCCTGGACGACCTCACGGAGATGTACCAGGCGTACCAGCTGCTCCGCGACCTCACCGACGGGGACCAGCTCGCACTCGTCGCCGGCCATGACCCGGACGTCATGACCCGCTTTCCCCCGGTCGAGGGCCTCGAGGGCACGGCCGTACGCATCTGCTGACCCCCCCCCCCGGGGGCACCGACCGACACCCCGACCGACCACCCCACTGACGAGGCGAGGGACTGCCGAGATGAAGATCCACCGTGGCCGACTGCCCGGGACGGCTTCCGAGAACCGTACGGACACGTTCACCGGGACCGTCTGGGCGGACCCGATCCTGGCCGAGAAGAACCCGGCGCTCACCGCGAACACCGTGTGCTTCACGCCCGGGGCGCGTACGTACTGGCACAGCCACGGCGAAGGCCAGGTCCTCATCGTGACCCACGGCCGCGGATTCGTGCAGAACCGGGACGAGGAGAAGGCCCTCATCACCGTGGGCGATGTCGTCTACGTCCCGCCGGACGAGGAGCACTGGCACGGCGCCGCCGACGACAGCCTGCTCATCCATGTCGCCATCTCGCTCGGGCAGACGAAGTGGACGAGCGAGGTCGAGGAGGCGCTGTACGCCCGGGTCACCGGAGCCGGTGGGTGAGGACGCCGTGCCCGAGGCCGTGACCGACCCCGGACGCCGCGAGACGTGGGACCTCGCCGCGGACCCGGTGCTCCGGGCCCTCCCGCGGAGGGAGCCGCGGCGTTTCCTGCTGACGCTCGGTGAGGAGCGCCTGCTCGTCTCGACCGGCGACGGCGTCACGTCCGGGGTCACCGTCCGCTCCGGGGTCGACATCAACGACTCGTGGGCATTCGCGTTCTCGTTGTCCGCCGAGGCCTGGCGCGGCTACCGGATGCCGGTGCCGCCCGCCGGGCACAACACCGCCCAGGCGCTGGTGGCCACGCTCGGCGCGGACGTCGTCAGCGGGGACCGGCTGTGCTGGGCCCAGTGCTCCCCCGTGCTCGAGCGGGTGCTGCGCGTCCTCGCCGGCAAGGCCGACACCGACGGCCCGCGTACGGCGCCGACCGGCGAGAGGCTGGACGGGCCCAGCCGCATCACCGGCCACTACGTCCCGGTCACCATCGCCGGGGAGACGTACCGGGTCTACTACGAGACCGCGGGCTCGGGCATCCCGCTCGTCTGCCTGCACACCGCCGGCTCGGACAGCAGGCAGTACCACCACGTCATGGAGGACGCCGACCTCACGGACGGCTTCGCGCTGTACGCGTTCGACCTGCCCTGGCACGGGCGCTCGAACCCGCCCGCGGACTGGCGGCGCCGCACGTACGAGCTCGACGTCGCCTGGTACGCCGAGGCGGTCCTCGCGTTCATGGCCACCCTCGGCCTGGAGCGGCCGGCGCTGCTCGGGTGCTCCATGGGCGGCTCGCTCGGCCTGTACCTCGCGAGCGCGCATGGCGAGGCGTTCCGCGCGGTCGTCTCGCTCGAAGGGGGCTTCGGGAACCCCTCCCGCCGGGTGGCCTGGACCCGGCAGATGGAGGTCGACCACAGCCAGTTCCTGTCCACCTGGGTCGCCGGCCTCATGTCGCCGGCCAGCCCGCAGCACCTGCAGGACCAGGTGCTGTGGGAGTACGGGCAGTCCGGCGCCGGGGTGTACCACGGGGACACCGCGTTCGTCGCGACCCTGCCCGCCGTGGCCGCCGACCTCGGCCCGACGCGCTGCCCGCTGTTCGTGTTCTGCGGCGAGTACGACTACTCCTCCACCCCCGAGATGAGCCGGACGGCGGCCGAGCAGCTGGGCGGCCGGTTCACCCTGCTCGAAGGGATGGGGCACTTCCCGATGGCCGAGGACCCGGCGGCCTTCCGCACGTACCTGGCCCCCGTCCTGGACGAGATCAGGGCGTCCGACCAGCCCGTTTAGGATGGGTGCCCATGTCCGGTACCCCTGTCTCGAGTGCGTGGGCCATGCCGGCCGTCGGCAGGTCCGCGGCCCCGCTGCGCCTCCAGGTGGTCGACGTCCTGCGGACGGCGATCCTGACCCTGGACCTGCAGCCGGGCCAGCGTCTCGTCGAGCGTGAGCTCATCGAGCGACTCGAGGTCTCGCGGTCGACGGTGCGCGAGGCGCTCCGCGAGCTGGAGTCCGAGGGGCTCGTCCAGGTCATCCCCCAGCGCGGGGCCGTGGTCGCCTCGCTGAGCCACGAGGACGCGGCCGACCTGTACGAGGCCCGCGTGGCCATCGAGGCGTTGCTCGTCCGGCGGTTCGTCGAGCGGGCGGACGACGGCCAGATCGACGCCCTGCAGAGGGCGATCGGGGCGTACGCCGCAGCATGCGAGCGCGACGGGGACACCCGCGGGATGCTCGCGGCGAAGGACCAGGTCTACGCGGTGCTCACCGACGGGGCCAGCGACTCCCTGCGCGAGCTGCTGGGCAGCCTCAACGGGCGGCTGCGCCATCTGCGCGCGAGGACGCTGTCCCAGCCGGGCCGGCCCCGGCAGTCCGCACAGGAGCTGCGGGACATCGGTGAGGCGATCGCGCGGCGGGACGTCGCCGCCGCGGTCGAGCACACCTCCTCGCATGTGAAGACGGCGGCCCAGGGGTGGCTCGACGCCCTCGAGGACCCGACGCCGACCGGCTGAGGCTCGACACCCGCTGCGACTAGCAGGCGAGGTCCGCCAGGCCGTACCAGCGCGCCGCCGTTCCGCCGCACACCTCGGCCAGCTCCTCGCCGTCGATGCCGGCGGTACGGACGGCCACCACCAGGTCGGACCAGGCCCCCACGTACGACCGACGCAGCAGGACCACCGGCCAGTTGCTCGCGAGCATCATCCGACGCGGGCCGACCTGGTCAGCGACCACCTGGACGGCATCGCAGAGCCGGCTCCGGTCCCACGGCGTACGGGTGAGCAGGTCGATCCCGACGGAGACCTTCACCGCGACGTTCGGGCACGTGGCGAGGTCGCGGACGGCTCGCTCCCAGGCGCCGCCGTCGGCCACGTCGAGGGGCGGACGCGCGAGGTGGTCGACGACCACCCGGAGACCGGGCACCTCCCGGGCGACGCGCAGGACGGTCCGGGTCTGCTCCGCCGTCACGGGGACGACGTCCCAGGCCAGACCTCGCTCGGCGAGCTCGGTGAGCACCGCCAGCGCGTCCGGTCGCTCCAGGCGGTCGATCGGGGCGTGTCCGACGAGGCAGCGCACCCCGCGTGTCGGCGCCGGCAGGTGGGCCATCTCGTCGGCCGCTGCCGGCGGGTCCGTCAGCGGCAGCCACGCGACCACGCCCGCCACGAACGGGGTCTCGCCCGCTAGACGGTCGAGCCTCTCGTTCTCCTCGCGGGAGTCGACCGACTGGACGAGCAGGGTCGCATCGACGTCGCAGGCACGCAGGTGGACGTCAAGGTCGATCGGGAGGAAGTCGCGCGCGATCGCCTCGTGGTCACCCGTACGCCAGGGCTGAGCCTGCTCCGCGACGCGCCAGAAGTGGTGGTGCGCGTCGATCGTCCGCGTCGCGGTCACGGAAGGGCCCACGCTCACCCTCGCCGCTCCACGCGCTCCGCGATGTACTGGGCGAGCAGTCCGGCGACCGGCAGCGCGACGTCCGCGGCACGGGCGGCCGCCACGACCTCCGCCAGGTCCTTGCTCCACGGCCGGTCACGCACCAGCGTCCCGCCCTCGTCGTACGCCTGGGCGACCTGGTCGAAGAACCCCCAGTGGCGCGTCACCCAGGACCCGCCGGTGCTCTTGTCCACAGCCGCGAGGACGTCGGCCTCCTCCACGCCGTACGCGGCCGCGAGGTCGAGCGCCTCGTACGTGCCGGCGAGCGCGGCGAACATCATGAGCTGGTTCGCGAGCTTGGTCGCCGCACCGGCACCGGGCGGCCCCACGTGCCGGACGTCGCTGCCCACGGTGTCGAGCAGCGGCCGCACCGCGTCGACGACCTCGGGCGCTCCCCCGGCCATGACGGTGAGGTCGCCGGTGGCGGCGCGGTCGGCCCCGCCGCTGACGGGGGCGTCCACGACTCCCACCCCACGCCTCGCCGCCGTCGCCGCCAGCCGCTGGAGGGAGTCCGGCAGCACCGTGCTGTGCACGACGACCGTCGCACCGGACGGGAGCGTGTCGAGGAGGTGCTCGTCGCCGTGGAGCACGTCATCGACTGCCGCGTTGTCCGGTACGGCAAGGGCCACGACCTGACAGTCGTGCAGCTCCCTGGGGCTCTCCGCGACGCCGGCGCCCTCCGCCGCGCAGCGGTCGGCCTTGTGCCGGGCCTGGTCGAGCACGGTCAGGCTCCACCCGGCACGCAGCAGCGTCCGGGCCATCGGCTCGCCCAGGTTGCCGAGACCGACGAACCCGACCCGCGAGGATCGGTCGACCACCCTCACCGCCATCGCCTCCTTCCCGGCTCGTCCGGCCGGCGCACGTCACCGCCGGCCGCGTGCCCCAGGGTCCATGGTCGCGCCGGCCCGACGCGGCCGGCACCGCGGCACCTCCCCGGCCCGACGGGCGCGAGTCGGGCATGCCCCCCGTGCTCGGGCGCCCACGTTGTCCGGGTTTCGATGACCCATCGGAGGTTTCGCAACCCGTTGGGCGCCATCACACTGACAACGCGTGGGACCGTCCGGTCCTGTGGCAGGGAAGAGGGGTGAGGGCGTGCGCGCTCGTCGGGATCTTGTCGTCGCGGGGACCTGTGCGGCCCTGGTGCTCGTCGCCCTGCCGGGTCTGGCCGCGGCCTCGCAGGCGTCGAGTCCTCGCACGCCAGGGGAGCCGTCCCGGGAGTACGTCGTCACGTTGAAGGACCCCGCACCCAGGACGGCGGCCGACGTCGGGTCGCGGAAGGACGTCACGGTCTCCCACACCGAGGCGGACCGCGCCGAGCGCCTGGGAGGCGACGTCCGCCACGTGTACGGCCAGGCTCTCCGCGGGTACGCGGCGGTGCTCCCAGCGTTTGCCGTACGGACGCTGCGCGCTGACCCGACGGTCGCGTCCGTCGTTCCCGACCAGCGGCTCCACGTGGTGTCGACACAGACGAACCCGCCCTGGGGACTCGACCGCGACGACCAGCACGCGCGGCCCCTCTCGGGCACGTACCGCTACGACGCCACCGGGCAGGGCGTGCGGGCCTACGTCATCGACACCGGGATCAGGTTCGGCCACCAGCAGTTCGGTGGGCGTGCCGTGAGCGGGTACGACGCGGTGAACGGGGGCTCGGCGACCGACTGCAACGGCCACGGCACGCATGTGTCCGGGACGATCGGGGGGAGCCGCTACGGTGTCGCCAAGCGCGTGTCCCTGGTCGGGGTACGCGTCCTGAACTGCACCGGCGGAGGAAGCCTGGCGAACGTGATCGCCGGCATCGACTGGGTGACGCGGCACCACACGGCGGGACAGCCGGCGGTCGCCAACCTGAGCCTGGGGGGCAGCGGCACGAGCGAGTCCCTTGACCTCGCCGTCCGCAACTCGATCCTCGACGGCATCACGTACGCCGTCGCCGCGGGCAACGACGGCCTGCCTGCCTGCGGGAACTCACCGGCCCGCGTGGACCGGGCGTTGACCGTGAGCGCCACCGACAGGACGGACTGGTCGCCCACTTGGGCCAGCTACGGCGAGTGCCTTGACCTCTTCGCGCCCGGGGTGGACGTGAAGTCCGCCTGGTCGACGAGCAACACCGCGACGAAGACCGTGAGCGGAACCTCGATGGCCGCGCCCCACGTCGCGGGGGCGGCAGCCCAGTACCTCCAGACCCACCGGGCGGCTTCGCCCGGTCGGGTGGCGACGGCACTGCGCGACCGGGCGACTCGCGGAGTCGTCAAGAACGCCGGGGCGGGCTCGCCGAACCTCCTGCTCTACAGCCGCTACTGAGCGGTCTGCGCTCGCGGGCCGGGCCGTCGCTTGGCGGGGGCGGGCATAGCCGTGCATGCTCGGGCGCGTCCGTCGGCGCCCCGTGCAGGAGGACCCGTGACCCCGACCCTCTCGATAACCCTCTCGGCGACGGTCCTGGGCGCCCCGGACGCCCAGGCGCTCGCCGACTTCTACCGGCACCTGCTCGGCTGGGAGCAGATCAGGAGCGACCCCGGCTGGGTGCAGCTCCGGTGCCCGGCCGGCGGCGCGGGCCTGTCGTTCCAGGAAGAGAAGGACTACCGCGCTCCGGTCTGGCCGGAACGACCGGGCGAGCAGCAGATGCTCGTCCATCTCGACATCCGGGTGGACGATCTCGACGCGGCGGCGGCGCATGCGATCGCCCTGGGGTCGACGCCGGCGGACTATCAGCCGCAGGACCACGTCCGGGTCCACCTCGACCCCGCGGGCCACCCCTTCTGCCTGTTCGTCTGAGCGGCCTGCCTGCGCACGCGAGCTGCCGGCCTGCTCAGGTGAGCGGCACGAACCGCACGGGGCCCAGGTCCTCCTCCGTGTACTCGTCCTCACCCAGTCGCCGTACGCGTACCAGGGACTGGTCACCGCCCTGCGGGCCCACGGGCGCGACCAGCCGACCCCCGACCGCGACCTGCGACAGCAGAGCCGGGGGCAGCCGCGCCGGGGCGGCGGTGACCACGACGGCGTCGTACGGTGCGTGGCCGGGCCAGCCCTCGCTGCCATCCCCGTGGCGCACGGCGACATTCTCATAGCCCGGGCGCTTCAGGCGGTCCCGCGCCGTCGTGGCCAGCCGGGCGTCCCGCTCGACCGTGTGGACCTCGCCGGCCACCCGTGCGAGGACCGCCGCGGCGTACCCCGACCCGGTCCCGACCTCGAGCACACGGTCGGACGGGCGAAGCTCCAGCGCCTCGGTCATGACCGCGACCATCTGCGGCTGGGAGATCGTCTGGCCGCCTCCGATGGGCAGCGGGCTGTCCGCGTACGCGCGGTCGGCGAGGCCCTCGGCCACGAACGCCTCGCGGGGGACGCTTGCCATCGCATCGAGCACCGCCGCGCCGGAGACCCCCCGGGCCGCGAGCAGGCGGACGAGGTCACGACGCTGCGCGTCCGGGCTCGACGTGGCGGCGGCCATCACCTGCCCCCTTCGTCGTCCGACGGCTAGCGCATGCCTGACCCGGACTGTGGCGGGCGCTACAGGTCGACGTGGTCGATCACGCAGAACTCGTTGCCGTCGGGGTCATGCAGCACGACGAAGTCCGGGTCCTCCGGGTACGGCCAGCCCCGCACGTGTGAGGCACCGAGCGCGACCAGGCGGTCGACCTGGCGCGTCTGTTCGTCGGTGTAGAGGTCGAGGTGGACCCGTACGGGCTCCTTGGGCCGGGCCTCGGCGAGCTGCAGCGACACGGGAAGCCCCCGCCCGGCGGGGTCGACCAGCATCATGAACTCCGGGTCCCACTCCCCCTCGCGCTGCACGTAGCCCAGGGCAGCGCTCCAGAACTGGACAGCCCGCTCCATGTCCTGGACGTTGACCACCACGGTCCCCACGTGAATCTCGCCGACTCCCTCGCCAGGCTCAGCCATGCCCGCGATCGTACGGCGGAGTGGGGACAGCCCAAGGACAGCCGGGCTGCGGGGCACCGGGCTCGCTGCCCCGGTCAGACGTGCGCAGCCGGCGCCGGCGCGACGTCGCGGGTGGCGTCCGGGATCGTGGGACGCCCCAAGAGGAAGCCCTGGCCGGTGGCCACGCCGAGCGCGAGCAGGGCCTGGCGCTGAGCCTCGGTCTCCACGCCCTCGGCCCAGAGCTCGACGCCGACCTCGCCGGCCCACAGGACGATGGCCCGGATCAGGGAGCGGTGCGCCGGCTCGTCGAGGTGCTGCACGATGAAGATGTCGATCTTGATGATGTCGGGTTCGAGGCGCAGGAGGCGATAGGCGTTGGAGAACCCGCGGCCCCAGTCGTCGATCGCGATGCGAGCGCCGCGGCCACGGAGGTCGGACAGCAACCCCAGGAGCGCCGGGGTGTAGTCGCCGGCGTCCTTCTCGCTGATCTCCAGGACGAGTCCGGTGAGGTCGGCGGGGAGCGCTTGCTGCACCTGCGGGTCAGGAAGGGCGCTGAGGCTCACGTTGACGCACAGCATGGTTCCGCGCCGCCAGTCGTCCAGCGCACGCCTGATCGCCTCGGCCTCCAGGGCCGGGCCGGCGCCGATGGTCGCGGCGTGCGCGAACACGGCGGACGGGTCCTGCCCGTCGAAACGGCTCAGGGCCTCGTGGCCGAGGACGGTCAGCGTCTCCAGCGCGACGATGGGCTGAAGCGCGATCTGGGGACGTGGCGACCGGTTGCTCGTCATGGTCTGTCCGACGTCGGCCATGCACAGCCTGTTGCGTCCGGACTGCTTCGCCAGGTAGACGGCCGCGTCGGCCCGCGCGAGCACGTGTGCGGGCTCCTCGAGCCCGTCCCAGACAGCCGCTCCGATGGAACAGGTCTGTCCCCCGGGAGTGAGCGCACGCAGCGACTCGAACATCACGTGAGCGGCATCCGGCGTGGTGTCGGGGAGCAGCACGGTGAACTCCTCGCCCCCGTACCTGGCGAGGAACCCGCGGGACCCGAGGCGCTCCTGCCACGCGGCGGCGGCCGCCTTGAGCAGGCGGTCACCGGCCTGGTGGCCGTGCAGGTCGTTGTAGACCTTGAAGTGGTCCAAGTCCATGAGTGCGACGGCGAGCGGCCAGTCGTTCTCCCGCGCCTTGGCGCACGCGCGGGACAGCTCGTGGTCCCACGTACGGCGGTTCGCGACGCCGGTGAGGCCGTCGTTCCGTGCGAGTGCGGACAGCTGGACGGCCTGCGCCTGCATGGACCGCAGAAGGCCTTCCATGCGCGTGAGGACGAGCGTGGTCCCGACCAAGGCCCCGGACACCACGATCACGGTGTTCGTGGTGAAGCCGGTCAGGGTCGCGACGAGCTCGGTGAGCGGAGCCAGGGCCAGGGCCAGCCCCAGAGCGGTCAGGCGCACGACCGTCATCCGCTCGGGCCGGCTCGGGGTCGGCTCGGAGAGGTGGTCCACCGAGGGGTGCAGCGCGCTGAAGCCGATCAGGAGGTAGCCCAGGATGTACCCGGTGTTGAGCCAGACCGGGTACCCCGCACCGCTCACGATGCTGAACGTGTACCAGATGTCGACGACGAGCATGATGCCGAGGCCGCTGGCCAGCGACCAGAACGACAGGCTGCGTGCGGCACCGCTGGTGAAGAGCCGGATGAGGAAGGCCAGCAGGAGGAGGTCGGCGACCGGGTACGCGCCGGCTACCACCTGGCTGAGCAGGGTCTCACCGCCTCCCACGGCGGCAGGGGCGACGACGAAGACGCTGCCGACGACGGCGAAGCCGGTGCTGATGATCGCGGCGTCGAGGAACGCGGCCCGGTCCCGGCCCTGGCGCCGCCCGCGGATGAGCCACATCAGCCCGACGGCCACCAGCGGGTAGCGCACCAGGTACGCGGCGTCGGCGATCGAGGGGTACGGCGCGATGTGCAGGACGCTCTCGTAGACGAACCACAGAACGTCGCCGACGAAGTACAGCACCTGGCCGACTGCCACGATGACCCAGACCCGCCGGCGGGCCCCGTGCATCAGGCAGGCGCCGAGCACGGACATCACGACACCGACCGCGGCCACGACAAGGAACCCGACACTCCCGACCAGGCCCTCGGGCAGCATGAGGTAGCACGCGGCCGCGAGGAGGCCGACGCCCAGGAGCACCTGGGCAAGGAGGCGCCGGCGAGGTGTGCTCATGACCTCCAGGTCGGCGCAACCGGCGGCGTCCCTGAGAGGGGAGCGAGCCCTGGCGCCTGGACGTGGCGATCAGTCACCCGTCTGGCGGAGCGGGCCCTGCCTCGCGACTCGCCACTTTTCGGGTCAGGCGAGCAGCTCCCCACGCTCGAGCGCATCGATCTGCTCGAGGCGTCGCTGGTGCCGGTCGCCCTTGAACGGCGTGCGCAGCCAGGTGCCCGTGACCTCGACGGACTCCTCGGGGCTGAGCACCTTCGCCCCCAGCACGAGGACGTTCGTGGCGTTGTGCGCCGCGGAGATCTCCGCGAGAAACGTCGTGTGGCACAGGCCGGCCCGGATCCCGCGGATCTTGTTGCACGCGATGGCCTCACCCCCGCCTGTGCCGCCGACCACGATGCCCCGCTCGGCCCGGCCGTCGACCACCTCGCGGGCAAGGTCGGCACAGAGCGGCGGGTAGTCCACGACCTCGTCGTCGTGCCCCCCGCGGTCGTCGACCTCGTGGCCCTGGGCGGTCAGCCACTCGGCCAGGCGCGCCTTGACGGCGACGCCGTTGTGGTCGGCGGCGATGGCGATGCGCATGGTCGGCACCCCTCAGGCGGTCAGGTCGTGGGTCCCCGCGGCGAACATCTCCTCGAGAGCGGGCGGGCGGTCGAGGATCCGCTGGCGCACGGCGTGGCGGACGAGCTCGTCCAGCATGTCCCGGTTGGGCGCGATCCCGTACGGCAGCGGGTCGTCGCCGGTGGTCTCCATGACCCGCCGGTACATCGCGTCGGTCGCCGTCGGGTTCGCGATCTCGCTCGCCTCCAGCCGGGCGACGTAGCGCCGCTTGGCCTCGCCGAACGCCTCGAACAGGGCGGCGGCCAGGCCCGGGTGGGCGTCCAGCACGTCGTTCCGTACGACCACGAGGTGGTTGATGGGGTAGAGCCTCCGCCTGCGCAGGGCGGCGAACGCGGCCTCCCGTGGCTCAGGGATCAGGGGCACGAACTCCGGACGGCTCGCCGCGATCCCGACCGCGGCCGCGAGCTCGCCCTCGGCGACCATCGTCTCGAGGTCGCCACCCGGCCGCATCGGTTCGACGTTCGAAGGGGGGCGGTACGCCGTCACGTGCTCGTCGCCTGAGGGCACCCAGGTCACACGGTCGAGGTCGACGCCGTACTCGTCCTGCAGGATGCCGCGCACCCACACACCCGTGGTCACGGTGTACCCGCGGCTGACGCCGACCCGTCGACCCTCGAGGTCGCTCGGCTTCTCGACCTCTCCCGACGCGGCCACCGCGGCCGCGCCGTGGTGGAAGCCGCGGACGAGGAAGACCGGAAGCGCGGTGAAGGGCGTGCCGTGGGCCCGGGCGCACAGGTACGTCGTGACCGCCATCTCGGCCACGTCGAACTCGAGACCGCGCACCATCCGGCGGAACCCGTCGACGAGGACGGGCACCTCCTCGAAGTCCAGGCGAACCCCGTCCGGCCTGACGCTGCCGTCCTTGAGCGCCTCGTTGTTGCCCTGGGTGCGGCTCAGGGCCTTGAGCACCAGGGGCTCGGAAGACGGAGCGTGCGTCGGCGGTGCCATGGCTCCGGGAGCCTAACGCATGGTAGGACCATCAGACCATGTGGTCTAGGCTGGGCCGCCCGCAGCGAGGGAAGGGTTCCGTCCATGGCAGAGCAGGTGCTGGCAGCCGTCCGGACGGGGCCGGGCACGACCGAGTTCCGCGAGTTCCCGATGCCCGACGTCCCGGACGACGGGGCCCTGCTGAAGGTCGAGGTCGCCGGGATCTGCGGCACCGACGTCAAGATGTACGCCAAGCCGGTCATCCATGACCCGGTGATCATGGGGCATGAGAACGTCGGCATGATCGCCAAGGCCGGGCGTACGTTCTCCGAGCGTCAGGGCGTCACCGAGGGCGACCGGGTCTTCGTCGAGCACTACGTCCCCTGCCGCCGGTGCGCCTGGTGCCACCTCGGCGAGTACCGGCACTGCGAGTTCACCGACTGGCGGACCAACCCGGACGCCCGCCGGTACGGCTACACCTCGGCCGAGAACCCGTACCACCTGTGGGGCGGGTTCGCGGGCTACCTGTACCTGCCGTGGAACGCCGTGCTGCACCGCGTCCCCGACGGCGTCTCGGCCGAGCTGGCCGGGATCGTCACGCCGATGTCGAACGGCATCGAGTGGGCGCTGTTCGACGCGGGCGTGGGGTACGACTCCACCGTCCTCATCCAGGGCCCTGGCCAGCAGGGGCTCTCGCAGACCGTCGCCTGCGCCCAGGCCGGGGCCTCGCAGATCATCGTGACGGGGACGTCACGCGACACCGCCCGGCTGGAGCTCGCGAAGGCGCTCGGCGCCGACCACGTCATCGACGTGCAGCAGGACGACCCGCTCCAGCGGGTCCTGCAGATCACGGGCGGGCAGGGCGTCGACGTCGTGCTCGACTGCACCGCCGGCGCGGGTGTGGCGCCCGTCCTGCTCGGCATCGACGCGCTCAAGCGCCGGGCCGGCACGCTGCTGATCCAGGGCGAGATGGCGGCCTTCCCCGACTTCCCCGTCAAGAAGGTGACCGAGAAGGCCATCACGGTCAAGAGTGCACGCGGGCACAGCTACCGCTCCTGCGAGCTGGCGCTCGCGCAGCTGGCGTCCGGCCGCTATCCGCTGGACCGGCTGACCACGCACACCTACGGGCTGCGCGACGTCGACCGTGCCATCAGGGCGGTCGGCGGCGAGGTCGAGGACGGCGTCGTGCACGTCTCGCTGCTGCCGTGGGAATGACGTCAGCAGCCGGCCGAACGACCACGAGGTGAGGACAAGAGAGATGGGTGTCGTCGTCCAGAAGATCCGCCGCACCGACCCGGACCTCGTCGAGGCCTTCGCCGGGCTGGGTGTGGCCACCGTGCACGAGGCCCAGGGCCGGACGGGCCTGCTCGACGCCGGGCTGCGGCCCATCTGGCCCGGGGCACACGTCGCCGGCACCGCGGTGACCGTGAGCGTGCCGCCGGCCGACAACTGGATGATCCACGTCGCGGTCGAGCAGTGCCAGGCCGGGGACGTCGTCGTGGTGGCACCCACGTCCCCGTCGGACGCCGGCTACTTCGGTGAGCTGCTCGCCGTCGCGGTCCAGGCGCACGGCGTCCGCGCGGTGGTCCTCGACGCCGGATGCCGAGACGTCGCGGAGCTCACCGGCATGGGCTTCCCCGTGTGGTCACGTCATGTCTCGGCCACGGGCACAGTGAAGGAAACGCTCGGCGACGTGAACGTCCCGGTGGTCTGCGCGGGTCAGCTCGTGTCCCCCGGCGACGTGGTCGTCGCGGACGATGACGGTGTGGTCGTGGTCCCCCGGCGTACGGCGGCGCAGGTGCTGGCGAGCTCGCGGGCGCGGGAGGAGAAGGAGGCGGCGTCCCGGGCCCGGTACGCGGCGGGCGAGCTCAGCCTCGACGTGTCGGGCATGCGCGAGCGGCTGGCCGCGAAGGGCCTGACGTACGTCGACGCGGACGACGACGACTGACACAAACGCGGCGGCGCCCCCCGCAGCGACGACGACGTCGTGCGGAGGGCGCCTACGGCCTGAGGCGGGCGGCCCGTGGGTCAGGCGCTGTTCGTGGCGAGCGCGCCCTCCGAGCCGGCGTACTCCGGGCCGGCTCGACGTAGTGGACCGTGTCGTAGCCGAGGTGCTTGAAGACGCGGTTCTGCGCGGACAGCAGCCGGACAGGAGTCCCGTCGGCGGCGAAGTGCTGCGCGACCGTGTTCTGCGGCACGTAGACGGTGTCGCCCTTCGTGAACTCGTGGCGGGTGGGCTCCTTGGCGATGCGGGCGTAGTACTTCTCCGCGATCTCCGCCTCCACCTCCCAGTGCAGGGAGTAGCCCTCGCCGTCGAGGACGTACAGCACCTCGTCGGCCATCTTCCAGTGCTTGCCTGACCGGCTGCCTGCCGGGATCTCCAGCTCGAACACGTCGACGCTCCACACGCGGACGTCGTCCCGCTCGGGGCTCGACATCACGCGGACGCGGCCGAGCGGGGTGCTCTCCCAGGAGGTGTCCGCGGGCTTGACGACCTTCTTGCGCTGCTCGACGCCGGGCGTCCAGACGTGCGACCAGTCCTCGCGGGGGCCGAACTCGTCCTCGCGCTCGACCGGGCCGCTGCGCCCCTGCTGGATCAGGCCCATGAACATCCACGTGCACTTGGCCTTCATCACCAGCGCGACGGCCTTCTCGTCGTACGGGTTGAAGTGCTGGTGCACGGAGTCGGTGTGCACGATGACGAGGTCGTCCTTCGCCCAGTCGTAGCGCTGGCCGTCGTGGATCTCGTACCCCGCGCCCTCGAGGATGTAAAACGCCGCCTCGTTCTGGTGCCCGTGACCGTGGTTGGACGACCGGGGCGGCAGCTCGACGAAGTGCACCTGCAGCGTCTGCGTGAGGAAGTCCTCGTCGCCAGGCCCGATGCGCCACCAGGTGCGGGACTCGTGGCTGTCACCGGAGTGGGCCACCTTGGCGTTGTCCACCACCACGGAGTCGTCCCGTACCCGCGGTGCCTCCATCTGGCGGCGCCGGAACTCCCCCAGCCCGTAGGTCTCCGATGTCAGCCCGCGTACGAACACCCGCCCGCTCTTGCCCATCTGTCCTCCTGGAGCACTGCCCTCGTGGCGCTGGAAAGGTCTGACCTTCCTACCACAACTCGCCATATCCCGGCTCCGGCAGAACTCAGGCGATTGCGCTGGGTGACTGACGCACTGCGGACGAGGGCGGAGATGCTCGGCCGCCGCGTGGTGGACGTCCTCGTGCCCGAGGAGCTGCGCGAGCGCATAACACAGCACTCCAGCGGTTCGTCGAGACCAGGACGAGGACGTTCTCCGGACCGGTCGCGCTGCCTGCGCTGCGTCGGGACGGGTCGCGGATCACCGTCGAGCTCACGGTCACCGAGGTGCGGGGGCTCGGGACTACCTCCTCGACCTCATCAACGAGGTGCTCGACATCGCCCGGGTCGAGTCCGGCCGCTTGCAGATGTCGATGGAGTCGGTGTCGGTCGCCGACGTAGTCGCCGAGAGCCTCGACCTGATCCGTCCGCTGGCGGAGGACGAGACGCCCACGGAGGGGACCGGGCTCGGCCTCGCCTCACCCGCCTCCTGGTCGAGTCGATGGGCGGCCGTGTCGGCGTGGACAGCACCGTCGGTACCGGCAGTACGTTCTGGATGCAGCTGGCCACGGTGCCCGAGCCAGGAGCCTCCGCCGGGGACACGCGACCGCGACCGACGGCACACTCCCCGACGGCCCCGTCCACCGGCACGATCCTCTACGTCGAGGACGGCCTCACCCAGGTCCACGTCGTCGAACGCGCGCTCGCGCACCGCCCGGGCCTCGACCTGCTCGTCGCCATGCAGGCCGACGACGGCCTCGCCCTCGCGCACCAGCACTACCCGGCGCTCATCCTGCTCGACGCGCACCTGCCCGACACGAGCAGCGACGAGATCCTCGGACGCCTGCACGCCGACCCGGGCCTGCGCACCGTCCCCGTGGTCGTCCTCGGTGCCGACCCCGCGGACGGGCAGGCCGAGCGGCCCCGCGACGCAGACGTGGCCACCCTCGCGAACCCGTTCGACGTCGCCGCGCTCGTCGCCGTCGTCGACAGGCTCCTGCCCCTCGACCTCACCGACATGGGCGGGCTCGCCCATCACGGCGCGCCCCCCGACGGTCGACGGCCCTGAGGGACGGGTCCAGACGGGCTGGTCCCCGGCAGACCAGCCGAGGCCGTGCCGCGGCAACCCGTAGCCTGGCGGGACGACGCCATCACGGGAGGTCGCCGATGTCGGGCTCGTTCACGGGCGCTGCCACGGATGCTGAGACCACCGGGGTGGAGGAAGCCCTCGACGCCGCGCGAAGCCGGTACGTCGACGGGCGCCCGCGGGGCCACGAGCTGGACCGAGCGGCGCGCGAGGTCATGCCCGGCGGCAACACCCGGACGGTGCTCTACCACCCGCCGTTCCCGCTGCGGGTGGCGCGGGCCCACGACGCGGTCCTCGAGGACGTGGACGGTCGCCAGTACGTGGACCTGCTGGGCAACTACTCCGCCGGGCTCTACGGCCACTCGGACCCGGTCATCAAAGCCGCGCTCGAGAAGGCCGTACGGAACGGCGTCGGCCCGGGTGCGCACACGCCGCACGAGATCGCCATGGCCCGCGCGGTCTGCGACCGGTTCGACTCGATCGAGCGGGCGCGGTTCACCAACTCCGGCACCGAGGCCAACCTCATGGCCCTCTCCGCTGCGCGGGCGTTCACCGGCCGCGAACGCATTCTTGCCTTCCGCGGCGGCTACCACGGCGGCCTGCTCACCTTCGCTCACGGCCCCGAGCCCGTGAACGCTCCGTACGAGGTCGTCCTCGCGCCGTACAACGACGTGGAGACGGCGACACGGCTCCTCGAGCAGTACGCGGACTCGGTGGCGGCCGTGCTCGTCGAGCCCATGCTCGGCTCCGGCGGGTGCATCCCCGGCGAGCCCGCGTTCCTCCGCGCGCTGGCCGACGCCACCCGCGAGACGGGGGCTCTCCTGGTCCTCGACGAGGTGATGACCTCGCGAACCGGACGCGGGGGGATGCAGCCACGGATCGGCGTGACGGCCGACCTGACGACGCTGGGCAAGTACCTCGGCGGAGGGTTCTCCATCGGTGCATTCGGTGGCCGGGCGGACGTCATGGCGCTCTTCGACCCGAGCCAGCCCGGTGCCTTGCCCCACGCCGGCACGTTCAACAACAACCTGGCGTCGATGACCGCCGGGCACGCCGGGCTCACGCAGGTCTACACACCCGACGTCGCCGAGCGGCACACCGAGCGCGGCGAGGCGTTGCGTACGGAGCTGGCCGCGCTGCTGCGGGACACCGACTCCCGCTTCGGAGTGACAGGTGTGGGCACGCTGATGAACCTGCACGCCACCACGTCGCCCGTGACCCGGCCCGAGGACCTTGCCGACGCGGACGGGCGGCTCAAGGAGCTGCTGTTCCTGGACCTCCTCGAGGCCGGCTACTACGTCGCCGCACGCGGGTACCTCGCGCTGAGCCTCGCCGTGACCGACGACCAGATCCGCGGCTTCCTCACGGCACTCCGGGCGGCCCTCACCGCCCGGCCGGGGCTCTTCACGCGTCCGTAGCGAGCGGCCGTCCACGGGCCGGAAGATGAGTAGGCTCTCATCTTGGTCTCATCGTGGCCTCGCCTGCACAGCCGACACTCGAGGGCGTGATGGTGAACGCGAAGATCGTGACAGTGGCCCTGAGTGCGGCTGCGGCGTCCGGCCTGGCGACGGCCGCCGTCGTCGGGAGCGGCCCGGAGCCTCCTGAGCTGGGCGACCCGGTCCGCTTCAGGGCACCGGTCACCGCCTCCCCTGCCGCCACCGGGACCGGTCCGCCTGCCTCGCCCGCAGGCCTCCGTTCGGCCACCCCCGTCGCCCCCACCCCCGGCGCGGTCGACGAGGACGACGACGTGGACGACTCGGACGACGACGACCGCAAGCGAGGCCGCGGCGGCACGAACGACAGGGGCAGCGACGACCACGGCGGTGACGACTCGGGCCGGGAGGGTGATGACGACTGAGGAGTCTCGTTCCCGTACGGCCCTGCAGGCGCTGCGATCCGTCCGCGTCCGGGTGCTCGCCGCGCTGCTCGCCCTCTCCGCACTCGGCATGACGGTCGCCGGTGCCGCCGCCTACCTGGTGGAGCGGGACCGCATCACCGGCCGCATCGACAGGGACCTGGCGCAGGACGTCGAGGAGTTCCGCACGCTGGAGCGGCAGGGGACGAGCGCCGCGACCGGCGGCGCCTTCACGTCCGTCGAGGAGGTGTTCGTCACTGCGCTCCAGCAGACGGTGCCGGACACGAATGAGTCGATCTTCGCGTTCGTGGGCGGAGACGTCCGCTACTTCTCGCACGGGGAGAACGCGGCACGCCTCCGGCGCGACGCCCGGTTCCTGGAGGTCGTCCGGGACGCCGAGGCGCGCGGGCGGCCCACGTACGCCGACGTGGACAGCACGTTGGGTCACGTCCGGGTGGTGATCCTCCCGGTCCGGGAGGGGAACCAGTCGCACGCATGGGTGATCGCGCTGGCAACGGGCCCGGCATACGCGGAGTTCACCGCCGTCATGCGCGTGTACGCGCAGGTGGCAGCGGGCGCCCTCCTCCTCGTCGCGGTGATCGGCTGGTTCGTCGCCGGACGGCTGCTCGCCCCGGTCCGGGTCATGCGCCGCACGGCGCAGCGCATCACGGAGACGGACCTGTCACGCCGTATCCACGTGACGGGGAACGACGACGTGTCCGAGCTCGCGCGGACGTTCAACGCGATGCTCGACCGTCTCGAGGCCGCGCTCACCACGCAGCGGCAGTTCCTCGACGACGCGGGCCACGAGCTCCGGACGCCCATCACGATCCTGCGCGGCCACCTCGAGCTGCTGGACGCGGGGAACGCGTCCGATGTCGCCGAGACACGCGCGCTCGTACTGGACGAGCTCGACCGCATGGGCCGCCTCGTGGAGGACCTGGTCACCCTGGCCAAGGCCGAGCGCCCCGACTTCGTCCAGCGCCGGCCGGTCGACGTCGGCGTACTGCTGGACGACGTCTACGACAAAGCGGTCGCCCTCGGCCGGCGGCGCTGGCGGGTCGACGCCCGTGCCGAGGACGTCGTGCAGGCCGACGCCCAACGCCTCACCCAGGCGCTGCTGCAGCTGGCCCACAACGCGGTCGCGTTCACGAACGAGGCCGACGAGATCGCGCTCGGAACCCGCGTCGACGAGCCGACCGCGACCGTGCGGCTGTGGGTGCGCGACACCGGCCCGGGCGTGCACCCGCGGGACGCGGGGCGGATCTTCGACAGGCTCCAGCAGGGAGCGGGCCACACCGAGGGCTCCGGCCTCGGCCTCGCGATCGTGCGCGCGATCGCGGAGGCGCACGGGGGCCTCGTCGAGCTCGACTCGGTCCCCGGCGAGGGCGCCACGTTCACGATCGTGATCCCGCGGACGCCGCCCGCGTCCGCGTCCGACCAGCCCACCGAGGTGCTCACCCCGTGAACCGCATCCTGATCGCCGAGGACGAGGAGCGCATCGCCTCCTTCGTCCAGAAGGGGCTGCGCGCAGACGGCTTCACCACGACCGTCGTGCGGGACGGACCATCGGCGCTCGACCATGCGCTCGGCGGCCAGTACGACCTGCTCGTCCTCGACATCGGGCTGCCGGGCATGGACGGGTTCACCGTGCTCCGCCGGCTACGCGAGGCGAAGTCCGCGCTGCCCGTCGTGATCCTCACCGCCCGCGACTCGGTCACCGACACCGTGGCGGGCCTCGAGGGCGGGGCGGACGACTACGTGAGCAAGCCGTTCAGGTTCGAGGAGCTGCTCGCCCGCATCCGCGTACGGCTGCGGGACGACCACGCCCCCGAGGTGACGCTGCTGCGCCACGGCGACCTCTCGCTCGACCTGCGGACACGGCGCGCCTCCGTGGGCAGTCGCACGATCGACCTCACGGCGCGGGAGTTCCTGCTCGCCGAGACGTTCCTGCGCAACCCCGGCCAGGTGCTCTCGCGTGAGCAGCTGCTCTCGCACGTGTGGGGGTACGACTTCGACCCCGGTTCGAACGTCGTCGACGTGTACGTCCGCTACCTGCGCCGCAAGCTCGGCGCGGGGCTCATCGAGACGGTCCGGGGAATGGGCTACCGGCTCGTGGACACGACCTGACTGCGGCGTCGACGCGCCCTCGCCGGTGCGACCTCGCTCGGGATCGCTAGGCATCACCGGGCATCGCCGGGCATCGTCGGGCATGAGAGCCCTCTCACCGCAGGATCACGCTCTCCTCATTCCCGCTTCCTACGTTCGAGCCGTACCTACCGGACGCCCCACGCGGGACGCGCGGGGGAACGAGAGGAGCGGACCATGGTTCGAACAGTTCGGCTGATGGTGACGCTGGCCGTGGGCGCCATGATCGGGGCACTGCTGGTCGGCGGGATGGGCGCAGCAGCCTCCGTCGGCCTGAGCAGCCCGGCGCCCGCACAGCACCCAGGGTCGCCCGCACAGGACGACACGGCCAGTCCCGACAGCCCCTACGCCGCGCGCGACGACCAGGCCGTCGAGCTCGTCGCCGGGGAGGACGACGGTGACGACGACGACTCGGCTTCGGGCGCCACGGGGACCCGCACCCGCAGCCGGAACGGCGATAACACCAACACGAACAACACCAACAACAGTCGTCACGCCGGCGACGACCGCGACCACAGCCGCGGCGACATCACCGGTCAGGGGACGAAGGACGACACCCGCGGCCAGTCGACCGGTGACCAAAGCCGGGACCACGCCGGCGACGGCAGCCGCCACGACACCCGCTGACCCCACCGCCGGGGGAGCAGGCCCGCCACTCCGGCTCCCCCGGCGCCTGGTGTTTGCCATCCCTGACATCCCTGACATCCCTGACATCCACCGCTGTCCCCCGCTGTCCCTCACGACGGCTCGGCACCCGAGAGGACCACCACGATGAGCGCACGCCGATGGGACCTCCGGCCCGGCGACACGATCGCCCCGCATCTCACCGCGGTGAGACGCCTCGGCGGTGGCCACCGGTACGAGGCGTACCTCGCGTTCGACGAACACCGGTTCTGCACGGTGGTCGCGAAGATGCTGCGGCCCGACCAGGTCCATGACCGCAGCGGCCGACGGGGGCTGGCGCGAGAGGCCGACGCCCTTGCCCGGCTCGCGCACCCCGTGCTGCCCCGCGGCTTCGCCGCCGTCCTGGACGGGCCGCGTCCGCACCTCGTCCTCGAGCACCTGGAGGGGCCGCGGCTCTCGAGCCTGCTGCGCCGGTTCGGCCCGCTCGCGCTCGAACAGGTCCTGCCGCTCGCGCTGGAGATCTGCTCGGTGCTGCACTATCTCGCCGGCGAGTCGACAGTCCATCTCGACGTGAAGCCGAGCAACGTCATCATGGGTGCGCCGCCCCGGCTCATCGACCTCAGCGTCGCGCGTACGGTCGCCGAGGCCGTGACGCTCGATCACCCGGTTGGCACGGACGACTACATGGCGCCCGAGCAGTACGACCCGCCCCGCAGCGGCGTGCCTGGCCCGCCCGCGGACGTGTGGGGCCTCGGCGCGACCCTGTACGAGGCGTGCACCGGCACGCCTCCGTACCCGGTGCCCATGGACCGCTCGTCGGAGTGGCCACAGCTCACGGCCACGTCGCCCCCCGAGATGGACGGCGTACCCGACGCCGTCGGAAAGCCGATAATCGCCTGCCTGGAGCACGACCCCGCAGCACGTCCCACACCGGCCGAGCTCACGCACATGCTCGAACCGGCGGTCGCGGCGCTCCCCCGCCCGGTGCTCGGCGGGTTCCGCCCCCACCGTTGACCCTTCCCATGCCGAAGGGCCCCCAGCATCGCTGGGAGCCCTTGGCTGTGCGAGTCAGATGACCCTGACGCTCTCGGCCTGCAGACCCTTCTGCCCCTGCGTCACCTCGAACTCGACGCGCTGGTTCTCCTCCAGCGTGCGGTAGCCGTCGGCCGCGATCGCCGAGAAGTGTACGAAGACGTCGGCGCCGCCACCCTCGGGCTCGATGAACCCGAAGCCCTTGTCGCCGTTGAACCACTTGACCGTGCCTTGCACCATGCGGTGTACCCCTTCTTGCGTGGACGGACAGACCGTCTGACCGTCCCGGTCGCCGCGAAAACGCGTCCCACATCAAGAACAGGGGGTCAAAACATGAGAAACGCTCAGCGGGTCACAATCCGCGAGCGTCGAGAAACGTACGAGGAACTGCAACAACAACCACGGCCACGCTACCACGGAACGGGGCCGAGCCACCCTGTCACAACGTGACTGACCGCGACCAACCCGGCGAAAAGGCCTGCCGCCTGCCCACCTCTCACACCTACGATCAACCTGGTCATCCAGTCGAGTTCGAGGGGGAGCGGTCGGGCGGCACCGCCCACTGCGCAAAGGAGCGGGGTATGTCGAGCGAGAGTCTGCGGCTGGCGGGGATCCTCCTGGTGATCTTCCCGACGGTCGTGTTCGGTGGCGCCAGCCTCCTGTGGCACTGGATCACCAGACAGTCCAGCTACTACGACCACCCGCTGCGGCGCAGCCTGTGGCGCGCCGGGCACGCGCACGCGGGCGTCCTGCTCATCCTCTCCCTCGTCGCGCTGCTGCTGGTCGACAAGGCCGAGCTTCCGTCCGGCCTGACGGAGGTCGTGCGTTTCACGATCCCGGCGGCTGCGCTCCTCCTGCCCATCGCGTTCTTCCTCTCCATCGCGCACCCGAGGGCCGAGCACCCGAACGGGCTCATCAACCTCGCGTACGTCGGGGCCGCGAGCCTCACGGTGGGCATGCTCACGCTGGGCGTCGGGCTGATCCGCGCAGCCTGACTCGGGGTGCGGGTCGTTCGGGTCAGTCCGTACGCCCGGTGACGGCAAGGCTGGCGCCGACCGCCACCATCGACACGCCGCCGGCCGCGCTCAGCCGCTCGACCCGGCGCGGCGAGCGGGCGAACCAGTCCCGGGCAGTGCCCGCGGCGAGGGCCCACACGCTGTCCGAGACCAGCGCGATGGCGGGGACGAGCAGGCCGAGCACGAGCATCTGCAGGGTCACCTGCCCCGCAGCACGGTCGACGAACTGCGGCAGCGCCGCTGCGAGGAAGACGATCATCTTCGGGTTGGTCAGGCCCACGACGAAGCCGTCCCGCAGCACCCTCCGGGTGCGGGTATGCACGACGTCGCCGGCGTGGGCGTCACCGCGGACGCGACGGTGGCGGATCGCCTGCACCCCCAGGTACACGAGGTACGCCGCCCCGGCGAGCTTGACCATGGTGAACACGGCGATCGAGTCGGCCACCAGCGCGCCCAACCCGACGGCGACCGCCACGACCTGCAGGTACGCCCCGGCAGCGTTGCCCACGACCGTGAGCAGGGCAGCCCGGCGTCCCACGCTCAGGGCCCGGCCGACCGTGAACAGCACGCTGGGCCCCGGGATCACGATGAGCACCAGCGTCGTGATCGCGAACGCGAGCAGGTGGGTGGTCGGCAGCACAGCAGCCAAACTACGCACATGGACGAGCGGGCACCGACAGGGATTCACCGCCACGTGGAGCTCGTCCGTCTGGCCGCGCCCGTCCTCCACGCGCTCGCCGGCGGAGACCTCGCCGCGGCCAACCGTGCGGGCACCCTGGATCTGACCTCGTACTTCGTCGAGCCGGGGATGCGGTCCGTCTGGCAGCGGCGCAGCAGGCAGGTCCGGGACGACCCCGGCAGCGCGGGGTGGATCACCCGCGTGATCTGGGACCCCGTCCGCGAGGTGGCGGTGGGGCACGCAGGGTTCCACGGCCCGCCCGACGCGAAGGGGATGGTCGAGGTCGGCTACTCCGTCGACCCGCGCTGGCGTCGCCAGGGGTACGCCCGGGCCGCCCTCGAGGCCCTGCTCGACCGTGCCGCGCGCGAACCCGGCGTCCGCACGGTGCGCGCCTCCGTCCGCCCGGACAACACCGCCTCACGCAACCTCGTCCTGCAGTACGGCTTCCGCGAGGTCGGCGAGCAGTGGGACGAGGAGGACGGCCTCGAGACCGTCTACGAGCGTGACGCCGGCTGACCCCCGCGGGTCGGCGGGGCTACTCCGGGTCGTTGTCCGCGTTCCCGCCCACGACGAACGGGGTGGTGACCCCCGCGTACATCAGGTGCGCCACGAGCCCCTCGGAGACGTGGGGCAGGTTGTGGCAGTGGTCCATCCAGATCCCGGGGTTGTCAGCCACGAACGCGATTTCGTACGACTCGCCATCGGAGACGTTGAGCGAGTCGACCCACCACGGGCTGCCCGTGGAGGGCTTGCCGTCACGTATGAGCACGACCGCGTGGTGCCCGTGCAGGTGCATCGGGTGCACGTCGCCGCTGTGGTTCTCGATGCGCATCCGCACCACGTCGCCCTCGGAGACCATGTACATGGGTACGTCGGGCCACAGGTGGCCGTTGACCGTCCACCACAGCCCGGGGCGGCCGTCGAGGAAGCCGGGCCGCCGCCCGATGTCGTACTCGAAGTGCCGGTCGGCCCGCGCCGGGTCGAACGCGAGCGGTGCCCTCTCCCCGTAGGTGAGCATGTCCAGCGTCGTGCGGGGCTGGGGGGTCGGGGGCGCGTCGTACGACGACGAGCCGAGCACCACCGCCGGACTCCCGCCTCCGAGGTGCACGCGCACCGCCGAGCCGTCCTCCGGCATCGTCAGCTGCAGGTCGGCACGCCCACCCGCGGTGACGAGCACGGCGGTGTCCTCGACCTCGCCCGGTCGGTTCAGGTCGGCGCCGTCCACGGCGGTCACACGGAAGGGTACCCCGCCCACCCAGGTCGACATCGGGCCGTTGTCGGTGTTGACCACGCGGACCCGGACGACCTCGCCGGGCTGGGCCTCCACGCGCTGCACGTTGTCGCGCCCGTTGACGGTGCGGACGCCGTCGTAGAGGTGCGCGAGCGCGGTCACGTCGACGTCCGTCGCCTCTGGTTCGCGCGGTTCGAGCAGGAGAGGGCCGAGCAGCCCGCGGCGCACCTGCTCGTGGGAGACCTGGTGGCTGTGGTACCAGAACGTGCCCGTCTGCCGGACGACGAAGCGGTACGTGAACGCCTCACCGACCTCCACCGCGTCCTGGGTCACCCCCGCGACCCCGTCCTCGGCGTTGGGGACGTCGACGCCGTGCCAGTGCAGCGTGATGCCGTCGGGCACGGACTCGTTGACCAGCCTGACCTGCACCCGCTCGCCCTCGGTGGCCCGGATCAGCGGGCCGGGTGACTGCCCGTTCAGCGTGTAGCCGTCGACGACACGACCCGAGGGCAGCCGGATGTCCTGCTCGCGGGCGCGCAACGTCACGGAGACGTCCGCGGGCCGGCCGGGCTCCTCGGTCAGGGAGGTCACGCTCGTCCCGCCCGCACCGCTGGCGTGGTTCCCCGCGTGGAGGGCGTGGCCGGCCGCCGAGCCACCGCCGAGGTCGACGTACCCCATGTCCGTGACGGAGTACGTCCCGGGGACCCGGCTGGCCTGCCACATCCACGCCAGCGGCCCGAGGATCAGCGCGGTCGCGGTGACGGCGATCGCCAAGCGCAGCCGGCCGCTGATCGGGCGACGGAGACCCACTCGACGTACCGGCCGGACCGAGCGACGCGGCTAGACGAGTTCCGGCTCCGCCGGGGGACGCTGCTTCGGCGCGAGAGGCTCTGCCGTCCGGGCGAGGCGGCCGGTGTTGATCGCCGCACCGAGCAGCAGGAAGGCGTTGAGCCCGTGCAGCGCGCCGACCGCCGGGACACTGTGGCCCACGAGGCCCAGCGTGATCTGGAGCACGACGAGCAGGAACACGACGCCCGCCCACTTCGTCGCGCCGGGCAGCTTGGTGAAGAAGGAGAAGATCAGCAGCAGCAACGCGAGCAGCGGGATCAGCAGCGTCCCGTTCATGAAGTGGATGGCGAAGCCGACGCCCTCGGAGTACGGCGGGTCTTCGCTCTCGAGGACGGTCTTGTCGAAGATGCCCCCGTCGTCGACCCACTTCCCGAGACCTGCGACCCCGTAGACCACCGCCATCGCCTGCACCACGACCTCGATCGCGATGATGAACGCCAAGACCTTGTACGCGGTCCTCATACCGGCCTCCGTGAGTGTGGCGGGGCCGCTCCCCATCCACGGACAGTGTCGCCACGATCGGCCCCGTTGTCCGGGATTTCAGCACCGATAAGGGCCGCGAAACCGCCGTACGCAGGGACGTCGCGCCCGCCGGGCCGTAGCACCGCCTCGAATCGGACGACTTTGTGCGGGTACGTCCGTTCCCCTGGACGGCGGGCGGAACGCCGCCAGGGTGTACGGTCCCGCCGGCTGGCCGCGAGCCGCCGGCGGAAGGGTGAAGGGCGATGCCGTTTCTCGGAGGTACCCGGGTCGACGTCAGCCAGGAGAAGCCGGATGACCCGAGCTGGCGCGTCCTCCGTGACATCCACTACGAGGGCAAGGACCAGTCGTTCGCTGCGCGCGTCGACGACAGGACGGACTTCGCCTCCGTGCCGCGGGTGCTCATCTGGCTGGTCCCGCGCTATGGGCGGTACACTGCGGCCGCGATCCTCCACGACCACCTCTGGGCGAAGGACGTCCCGGCAGGAAACCTGACGCTCGGTCAGGCGGACGGCATCTTCCGCCGAGCCATGCGCGAGCTCGGCGTGCCGTTCCTGCAGCGCTGGATGATGTGGGCGGCGGTGCGCTGGGGCGCCATGGTCAAGGGCGCCTGGCGTCACCGGGACTGGTGGGTCGACCTGCTCCGCGTGCTGCCGGTGAGTCTCCTCGTCCTCCCGATCGTGCTGCCTCCGGCGCTGCTCATCGTGGTCGCACTCGCGCTGCTCCTCGCCCTCGAGGGCGCAGCCTGGGTCGCGCTGCGGCTGGGCAAGGCCATCGGCGGGCCGCTACGCACCGTACGGCCCGACAAGGAGGTCGTCCCGCCGAAGGTCTCGTGGCGGCTGTGACCTCCTGACCCGAGACCTCGGGATCCGGGTGACCCCGGCGGGACGGCGACCTCCGGGTCAGCGGATCGCGCGGGCGCTGTAGTGGAACGCGAGCCCGTCGTCCCGGGAGATGCCCTGGCAGGAGTACCGGGTGTCCTCCCAGCAGTCGAAGCGGTTGCTCGCGTTGGTCAGCGTGAGCACCACCCGGCCGACGCGGGATCGCGTGAAGTCCACGGTCGCCGAGCCGTTGCCGAACCGGTTCAGGGACACGGCGTGGGGGTGCGGCGCGCCGTCGCGGCCGACCACGGTGACGGTGGCCTTGGAGCCGCGGCTGGTGTCGGGCAGGTTCAGGGTCACCCTCACCCGCCATCTGCCGTCCAGGCTGCTCCCGGGCTGGAGCGACACGTGGCGGTGGGCGAGATGGTCGAGCTCGACCGACCGCGCCCCGGTCCCGGGTGAGGACCTGGTGAGCGTGAAGCTGCGGGTCAGCGGTGCGTTGGGATACCTGGCGCCTTCCGAGAACCAGTGTTGTGCCTGCCGGGTGACCCAGCCGAACCTCGCGAACAGGGTGCGGAACGGGGTCCCGCGGTCGTTGCTCATGTCGGCGACGGCCTGCAGCGAGTGCATGTCGTCCGCACCCGCGCTGCCGTCGGCCCGCTGCCACACCTGCCGGATCACGAACGGCTGGTCACTTCCGGCCGGGCCGAAATGCTCGGACATGAAGCGGAAGAACACCCACGAGCCGTAGACCACGCCGTCCAGTGACTTGCCTGGCTGGCGCAGAGGGCTCTGTTCCAGGTACTGGAGGTTGTCGTTGACCCCGTCGTAGACCTCGTCCTCGATCCAGGTCGCGGTGCCCTCCATGAGCCAGTTGTCCTCAAACGCGTCGTACGCGAACTGCACGGCGTGGAAGAACTCATGGGCCGCGGTGACCTTCAGGCTCTCCAGCGGCGGCGCACCGAACTGGCCGACCGCGAAGTCGTCGTCGACGACGCAGTACGCGGAGAAGTCCCAGAACGGGTACGACGAGTCCGACAGGTTCGGGTCGTCGGACGTGCAGAACCCGTACAGCCCGTCCGCACCCACGTTCGCCAGGTAGACGTCCAGCCGACCGTTCCCGCCGTCGTTGGTCGAGGACAGGTCGCTCTTGGGACGCCGGTAGCCGTAGTCGCCGACCTCGCTCTGCCACACGTGCTCGAAGACCTGCGCCGTGTCGACCACCCAGTCCGGGGTTCCGCTGCCGGCCCCCGGCGGCGCGTCGGCGGTGGAGTCCACCCAGTGCACGCACACATGCGTCGTGCAGAAGGGGGAGGCGCTCGACTCGGCGACCCCGTAGCCGGAGCCGTCCGGGTCGGACACCCCGTCGGTGGGACGGGCCAGCAGTGCCTCGGCCTTCCTCCGGGGAGCCGGGCCCAGCTCGTCGGCGCGCAGCGCCAGGTCGCGCAGGACGAACGTCGCGGCACGCGGTGACAGAGTCGCCACCTCACCGAAGCGCCGCTCCACCGCGGCCGGCTCGAAGAGGCTCCGCGCGCGCTCGAGGGCGTACCGGGCCGGGGCGATCTCCCCCCGCTCCAGCGCCGCTGTGAGGTCGTCGGACGGTGCGACCGCCGGCTCCACGGGGTGGGGGTGACCCGCCCCGTCGCGCTGGTGCGTCCGTTCGTCGGCAGATACGCCGGCTGCGGGCACGAGGCCCACCAGCAACAGCGCACCAGCCATCGCGACACCCAGTCTCCGCAACTCGGCCCCCGCTCTCCGAGAATCGCGTGCCCCCGACGTGGGCGGCGTGCGTGGCCGCCGGCGAGATGGCTCGTGCCGGACGAGAAGCGCCTGCGCCATGTCGCTCAGGCTGTGTGTGGGCGTTCCCGACCGCGGCGCGAATTCTCCCGCCCGTCGGCCGATGATCGTACCGACGGAAATCGTCGCGGGCACACGAATCAGCCAGACGGATGGCGCAAAGCAAACGCCAAGCACCCCGCCCGGTTATCCCTGATGACTGCGAACAAGGGGCAATTCGGCGCCTGAGAACTGCTCGGCCGTCACGGCGCATTGTGACCCCATTCCGGCTGCGGCAGGCCTCGTTTCGTCGTACGGTCGGCGCGTTCGGCATCGGCATGCCCCTTACCGTCGGCCGAACGCACACTCCCCTCACCGCCCGCATTCCCGGCACACGCGAGGACGAGTACCCATGCGCGTCACGTACCGAGTACTGCTCCCGCTTGTCGCGGCGACGGGGGCCCTGCTGCTCAGCGCCGTGCCCCCGGCCACGGAGCCCGCGGACGCGGCCGAGGAGCCACGCTCGGTCTACGTGTCGACATCGGGCGTCCCGCACGCGGACATCGCGGACGTGAAGGCCCTGCGAGCGGGACGCGGCTGGGACCCTGGCGACCCGAACTCGATCACCCCCTCGTGGCGCACCGCGGTCGACAGGGTGACCGGCCAGATCGCGTCGGAGCACCCGGACGCCGTCTTCCACACCGGTGACCAGGTCGAGGGACGTTGGGGCATCGACGTCGACCACACCGGCATCTTCGGGCCGGTCGGCACCGAGACGCAGAAGAAGGCCGCCGTCACGGCCGCGGGCAACGCCTACTACGGCGAGATGAAGCGGTCCTGGGCCGCGCGCGGCTTCACCAACGGCGTCGACTTCTTCCCCGGCGTCGGCGACCACGAGATCGGCGACATGGGGCGTGCCACCGATCACGTGGGACTCATCGGTCCCCACTCGTTCAAGTACCGCGCGTTCGAGACGTTCCTGGGCGCGTGGGCGCGCAGCTACACCGCCTCGGGCACGAAGTACACCTCCCGCCCCCGCGGCTCCCAGCACGAGGGCACCGCATACGCGGTTCGGCTCGGTGACCTGCTGCTCGTCACGGTGAACCCGATGTGGAAGCGGCAGGACGGCGTCCACGCCCGCATCGGTGGCGCCCAGCTCGAGTGGCTCGACACACGGCTGGCCGCCGCCCGCGCCCACGGCGTCCGCCACATCCTCGTCCAGTGCGAGATCCCCGTCCTCGACCCCAACCGGGTCTCCGGCTCGTCGGAGATCCTCCTCGAGGGCCGCCGCGACTCCGCCTTCTGGAAGACGCTCGTCCGGCACCGCGTCGACGTCCTGCTGGCCGCCGAGTTCCACGACATGACCACGTACACCAACGACGGCACGACGCCCGTCCAGGTCGTGCACGGCGCGAGCATGCGCCACGCCCGCGCGAACTACCTGCTCATCCGCGAGTACCCAAAACGGTTGGAACTCGAGCTCAAGCAACTCACGGGAACCGTGACCGACACCGACCGGCTCTGGCAGACCGACACGTCACGCCCCCCGCGTGCCCTCCAGATGAGTCCAGGCGCCACGGTCGTGGGCACGATGACGATCGACAAGACGTCGCCCACCCCCGTCCTCCGCAATCGCACGGGCTACCTCCGCGAAGGCATCGAGTAGCCCCGGGCCGAGGAGGACGGGGGTGGGCGGACCGTCCTAGTCCGTCCGGCGCATCGACCTCGTACCCACCCACAGCCCCACGGCGGCCATGACGACGGCGGCCACGCCTCCGGCGGCGATCGTGTCGAGCGCGAAGTCGCCGTTGAAGAGGGCGCGCTCCGCGTCGACGACGTACGTCAGCGGGTTCGCCCGGGACAGAGTCTGCAGCCACCCGGGACCGTTGTCGACCGGCAGCAGCATCCCGGCGAGCAGGAGCAGCGGGAACAGCAGAGTCTGCTGCACGACCCAGAACATCCAGTCCTGGTTCTTGCAGGCCAGCGCCAGGGAGTACGACAGGGCACCCAGCCCGATGCAGAACACCGCGAGGATCAGCAGCCCGGTGGCCATGCCGGCGATGCTCACGTCGAAGCCGAACGGTGTCGTGGCGAGCACGATGACGACGGCCTGCGCGACCGTCGGCACGATCTCCTTCAGCGCGCGGCCGACCATCAGCGAGGACCGGGACAGGGGTGTCACCAGCAGGCGCTCGTGCGAGCCCGACTGCATCTCGGCCTGCAGGTTGGCCCCCGTGGTCGACGTCCCGAACAGGCAGAGCATGACCACGACGCCCGGGACGAACCACTGCAGCGAGCTGCTCGTCCCGAGCCCGGAGACGCTGGAGAGCAGCGGTGCGAACAGCGCGAGGAAGAACAGCGGCTGGATGAGCCCGAACATCACCGAGAACGGGTCCCGGACGACGGGCCGCAGCTCCCGGGTGAAGACGAGCGCGGTGTCGGAGACGAGGTGGGTGCTCATGCGGAGATCTCCTCGGGCGCGTTGGCGGTGGACGTCGTGGGCGTGCCGGTGCTGACCTGGCCCTCACGGAGGCTGCGACCGGTGAGGTTGAGGAAGACGTCGTCGAGGGTGGGGCGCGCGACCTGCGCCGAGACGGCAGGCGTGCCGTCGGCGTCGTACTCACGCAGGAGGCGTGGCAGGACGCGGTTGCCGCCGGACACCCGCACGTCGAGGGTCGCGCCGTGCTGCGCGACCGTGGCGCTGTGGTCGACGACGCGGGTACGGGACGCCGCGCGGGCGGCGTCGGCCGCGCTGTCGAGCTCGACGGTGATGCGGTCACCGGCCAGGTTCGCCTTGAGCCGTACGGGAGTGTCGTCGGCGACGATCCGGCCGTGGTCGATGATGACGACCCGCTCGGCGAGCGCATCCGCCTCGTCCAGGTAGTGGGTGGTCAGGACGATGGTCGTGTCGTGCCGCCGCCGGAGCGCGAGGATGTGCTCCTGCAGGTTCGCCCGGTTCTGCGGGTCGAGCCCCGTCGACGGCTCGTCGAGGAACAGCAGGCCGGGCGCGTGGATGAGGCCCATCGCGATGTCGAGCCGCCGTCGCTGGCCGCCCGAGAGCGCGGTCACCTTGCGGTCCGCGACCTCGTCGAGGTGCAGGGAATCGACGAGCTCAGCGGCCCGCGCTCGTGCGGCGGACTTGGACAGGCCGTACGCGCGGCCCTGCATGACGAGCTCGTCGCGGCCGCGTTGGGCATACCCGGCGCCGTTGCCCTGCCCGATGTAGCCGATCCGTTGCCGTACCTGCGCCTGCTCGGTCGCGACGTCGTACCCGCCGACGCGGGCCACCCCGGAGGTCGGGGCGATCAGCGTGGTGAGCATCCGCAGGGTCGTGGACTTGCCAGCCCCGTTGGGCCCCAGGAGGGCGACCATCTCGCCCTGCTCGACCGTGAGGTCGAGGTCGCGGACGGCTTCGACTGTGGTGCCGTTCGCGGCGAAGTGCTTGGTCAGACGCTGTGTGGTGATCATCGTGGTGGCCATGTCCCCGACGCTAGGAGCAATACCGGCCAGTTTCTGTCCGCAATCAGAACTATGCTCAGACCATGTCGGACTCACGGTCACGGATGTTGCGGCTGCTCTCCCTCCTGCAGACCCACCGCTACTGGGCGGGGACGGAGCTGGCCCAGCGCCTCGAGGTGAGCCCGCGGACCCTCCGCCGCGACGTCGACAGGCTCCGCGAGCTCGGCTACCCGGTGAGCGCGAGCCGGGGTGTGGCGGGTGGTTACCAACTGCAGGCCGGCGCGGTCCTGCCACCGCTGCTGCTCGAGGATGACGAGGCGGTCGCCATCGCCGTCAGCCTCAGCTCGTCGGCCGGAGGCGTGGTCTCCGGCGTCGAGGAGTCGTCCGTCCGAGCGCTGAGCAAGATCGTCCAAGTCATGCCACCGAGGCTGCGCCGCCGTGTCACCGCGCTCCAGGAGTACACCGTGCCCGCCATCCTCCGCGGGCCCACGGTCGACGCCGCCGTCCTCGCCACGCTCGCGCAGGCGTGCCGCGACGACGAGCGGCTGGAGTTCCGGTACGCCGCACGCGGCGGCGACACGGCCGAGCGCCTCGTCGAGCCCCACCGCCTCGTCACGCTCGGGCGGCGCTGGTACCTCGTCGCGTACGACCTGCACCGCCACGACTGGCGGACGTTCCGCGTCGACCGGCTGTCCGACCCCATGTCGACCGGGCTCTCCTTCCGGCAGCGGGAGCTCCCGGCGAGCGATGCCGCCACGTTCGTCCAGCAGGGGATCGAGTCCGCGCGTGCCCACATCGCGGTCGACGTCCACGTCGAGGCCCCCGCGGACGAGGTGTCCTCGGTGACCGGTCGCTGGGCCGAGGTGACGCCCCTCGACGAGACGTCGTGCCGTCTGCGGATGGACGTGGACAGCCTGAACTGGCCGATCCTCCTCCTGGGCGCGATCGACGCCGAGTTCGCGGTGGTGTCGCCCCCGGAGCTCGCCGACAAGGTCCGCGCGGTGGGCGCGCGCTTCGCCCGCTCGGCCGAGAGGCCCTGACGGGCGGCGCAGCAGTAGACCTGCTGGCCGGCGGGCGAGCACGCGACCGTGACGGTGCGTCGGGCGTCGCCCGGTCATGACCACGCCGCGTCACAGGATGCACACCGGCTGGAAGCCCGGATCCGTCGCTGCGCTACGGTGCCGCACGTTCTCGAGGAAAGGGCACGACGATGGGCATCGGGGCATCGATCCTGCTGGTGGCACTGGGCGCGATCCTGACCTTCGCCACGTACATCGACACGTCCGGCCTGGGCTTCGAGGCGGGCGGCGTGTCGTTCGCCGGGCTCGACATGAACGCGGTCGGCGTCATCCTCATGGTGGCCGGCGGTGTCGGGCTGTTGGTCGCGATGGTGGCCGGTCGCGGGAGCCGCGACTACCGCTGAGCGAGACCGTCCGGCTGACACCGGCGGGCCGTAACGCGTACGGGGCCGCCTCGTTGGCCTGTCAGTACTGATCGTGACCGACAGCGCCTCGGTGACTCCGCGGTGGCCGCGAGCTGTCGGCTGGGAGGAGTAGCAGGCATGGGTATCGGCGCATGTGTCGCCTTGATCGCCATCGGCGCGGTTCTCACCTTCGCCACCGAGTTCGACATCGCCGGGATGGACGTGAACGCGGTCGGCGTGATCCTCATGATCGCGGGCGCGCTGGGTCTGCTCGTGACGATGCAGATCTTCCGGCCGCGCTCGCGGCGCGAACCGGCACCGCGTGAGGCGTACCCGCCGCACGCCGGCCACTACCCGCCGCAGGCACCGGGCCCGTACGGGCAGCAGCCCCCGGGGCAGTACCCGCAGCAGCCCCCGCCCGGCCCGGGTGGGTACTACCGCTGACCCCGCGGCCCGCGTGGCCGCAGCCACGGCCGTACGAGCTCCCTCGGGTCGGCCGCGACGCCGGCCGGGGCGCGGGCGACCGGTGAGTGGTCGGGTGACGGGGGCCGTGTGCCCGGCGATGACGGCTGTGGGGATGCTGGCAGGGTGACGGAGACCAGATCGGGCGCGGTGCTGGCCGGGCGCTACCAGCTGGCCGACCGGATCGGCACCGGCGGCATGGCCGAGGTCTTCCGTGCCGAGGACGTGGTGCTCGAGCGTCCGGTGGCCGTGAAGATGCTGCACCCGGGCATCGACGCCGGTGCCGCCCGGGAGCGGCTCCGGTCGGAGGTGCGGCTGCTTGCCCGGATGTCACACCCCGGCCTCGTCTCGGTGTACGACGCCGGGGACCAGGACGACCGCGGCTTCGTGGTGATGCAGCTGGTCGAGGGCGGCACGCTCGCCGAACGGCTCGCCGTCGGGGCGTTGGCCCGCGACGAGGTGACCCGCCTCGCCTCCCAGCTCGCCGAGGTGTTGGCGTACCTGCACAGCCAGAACCTGGTCCACCGCGACCTCAAGCCATCCAACGTGTTGCTCGGGAGCAGCGGACGGGTGCTGCTCACCGACTTCGGGATCGCGCGGATGCTCGACGCAGCACACGTCACCGCGACGGACACCACGGTCGGGACGGCCGCCTACATGGCACCGGAACAGGTGCAGGGGCGCCGGGTCGGCCCCGCGGCCGACGTGTACGCCCTGGGGCTGATCCTCATCCAGTGCCTGACCGGGGAGCCCGTCTACGCGGGCAGCAACACCTTCGAGGTCGCCTCGGCCCGGCTGCACCGTTCCCCGCAGATCCCTCGCCTCGCGGCTGGGGCGCCGTTCTCCACGCTGCTCGAGTCCATGACCCGGCTCGAGCCGGAGCAGCGACCCACCGCGAACGAGACTGCCACCGCACTGCGCGACCAGGTGCCCGGCACGGCGCCCGGGTCCGGCGCGCCGGTGGACGGCCCGGACACCACGGCCGTCCTGCCGACGGTCCCCCCCGACGAGCGCGGTCCGGTCTCCGCGCTCGGTGGGCTCGGCGACCGCGTGCGGACAGGCTGGAGCCGGCGTCCCCGTGCCGTGCCCGGTCGGCACACCCTCGCGTCCTCCCCCGCGGCGGGACGCCTCCGCGAGGTGTGGCAGCACCGGGACACGCCCGTGCTCGGAGTCCGCGCCGACCTGGCCCTCGGCGTGGCCCTGGGGCTGCTCGTCCTCCTCGTCCTGATCCTCGTGGCCGCCGGCCAGGACGCGCCGTCGGGGGCTCCGGCGCCGGCCGAGCACTCGACCGTGCCCCCGGGCGCCGAGCGCCTGCCCGCCGACCTCGACCGGCTCGATGACGCGGTACGCCGGTGATGACCCGCCTCCACGGTCACCCGGGTGTCCACAGACAGCCAGCTCGCCCCGGTCATCGCGGCGGTGCTCGTGCCGGGGTCGCCGCGCTCGTCCTCGTGCTCACCCCGGTACTCGCCGCCTGCGGAGGGGACGAGCCGACCGTCACCTACGCCCCCGAGACCGCCCGGCAGCTGCGCGCGGCCACAGCCGACGTCCGCGCCGCGGCTGAGCAGCGCAAGCCGCGGGCGGCACAGGCCGCGCTGCACCGGCTCACCCGCACCGTCGCCGATGCCCAGGCCGACGGCACGCTCCCCGGCCCCCGGGCCGAGCGGATCCTGCAGGCCGCGGACGCCATCACCGACGACCTCGCCGCCCTCCCCACGCCGCCGGAGCCGACCCGCCACAGTCCGAAGGACGACCGCCGCCCCGGCCCGCGCGCTGACAAGCGTGCGCACGACCGCGAGCACGGGGAGCACGACGGCGAGCGAGGCCACCGCGGCGGCGGAAGGTCCCACGGCGGGAAATCCCACTCGGACGGCGACTGACCCTTTCCGTCGACCGACGCTCTCCGTCGACCCCCCTCGTCAGCGACTCACCTGCTCACCTCAGGTCGGCGTTCAGCCGCGTACGCGGTCGGGCTGGGGTGTCCAGCGGACGGTGGGTCGGATGGCGTCGAGGTCGACCCGGTGCTTGTGCTGCTCGGTGATGGTGAACAGCGACTCGATCAGCGTTCCGGAGAGCAGGTGCGGTCGCAGGCCGAGCTGCTCCAGGCCGGTATGGGCCACCTGGTAGTAGTGCGTGTCGGCCTCGACCCGCGGGTTGTCCAGGTGCTCCACGGTGACCGGCTTGTCGTAGGACTGGGCCACCGTCTTGGCGATCTCGGCCACGGATAACGACTCTGTCATCTGGTTGAACACCCGAAACTCCCCAGCCTCGGCCGGATGCTCACAGGCCAGCCGGATGCACTCCACCGTGTCGCGGATGTCGATGACGCCGCGGGTCTGCCCACCCGAGCCGTACACCGTCAGCGGGTGCCCGAGCACCGCCTGGATCACCATCCGGTTCAGCACCGTGCCGAACACCGAGTCGTAGTCGAACCGGGTCGCCAGCCGCGGGTCCGGCGCGGTGGCGTCGGTCTGCTGCCCGTAGACCACCCCCTGGTTCAAGTCGGTGGCCCGCAGCCCCCACGACCGGGTGCAGAACTCGATGTTGTGGCTGTCGTGCACCTTCGACAGGTGATACATCGACCCTGGCCGCTTCGGGAACAACATCCGCTCCGACCGGCCTTTGTGGACGACGTCGAGCCAGCCCTCCTCGATGTCGATGTTCGGGGTGCCGTACTCCCCCATGGTGCCCAGCTTGACCAGGTGGACCGACGGGTCGATCTCCCCGATCGCGTACAGCAGGTTCAGCGTGCCGACCACGTTGTTGACCTGCGTGTAGACCGCGTGCGCCCGGTCGATCATCGAGTACGGAGCCGCCCGCTGCTCGGCGAAATGCACCACCGCGTCCGGGCGGAACTCCCGCACCAATGCATAGGTGAACCCGGCGTCGGTGAGGTCACCGGCGAACACCCCGATCTCCTCGCCGGAGACGTCACGCCAGGCCCGCACCCGTACCTGGAGGGTCTCGATCGGCACCAGGCTCTCCGCACCCAGCTCGTGGTCGTACTGACGACGGACGAAGCTGTCCGCCACCGCGACCTCATGGCCGGCCTGTGACAGGTGGAGTGCGGTCGGCCACCCCAGGTAGCCGTCGCCTCCCAGCACCAGTGTGCGCATCGGTCGTCCCCCTGATGGTCAGACTGCGCTCGTACGATGACTGCCGGAGCGTGTTCTGGTTGCCCTCGAATCTCCCCTACCCGTCAAGAGAGGCATGCAACGGCCAGGGAACCCGGGGCAGCGGATGACGACGAGGTGGTGATCCCGGCTGACCCGGCATGATCCCCCGCGTGACGGGCTGGAGGAGTCGCCGCGGCAGCCGTTGTGGTCACGGGCCTGGGCCAGGCTGCGGGCGCACCCGTGGACACCCAAGGCGGCCAAGTACACGACCGGCTCGGTGGTGGCCACCGTGCTTGGGCAGGTCACCTTCCTCGCCGTCTACGGGTTCGGCCTGGCCGGGACGACCGGGGCGACGCTGCTGGCCTTCGCGGCGTCGGCCGTGCCCAACTACTGGTTCAGCCGGCACTGGGCCTGGCGCCGCACCGGCCGCCCCGACCTGGTCCGCGAGCTGCTGCCCTACCTGGCCACGATCACGCTGAACCTGGCCGTCGCCACCCTGGCCACCGGGTACGCCGAGAACCAGGTCGCAGCCCTCACGGACAGCCACGCTGTGCGTACCGCAGTCGTGACGCTCACCTACACCGCCACCTACGGCCTGCTGTTCCTCGGCAAGTTCCTCGTCTTCGAGTACCTGCTCTTCGGCGACCGGGCCCGCGCCCACCGGGCCGAGCGCGGCCGGGCCGACGACGACTCGGCCGACGGCGTGCAAGCCGAGGACGACCCCGACGGGACCCGCTACCGGGCCGACTGACGCCTGGCCGCCACGCGGGGGTGGCGCCGCCTCCCGGGCCACTCCCGCAGCCACGTCCCGACGATCACCCGGGCGTAGCGCAGGCCATAGATCGCGTTAGCGCCCTTCTTCGAGGCCCCCGCCGCCCGCTTACGCATCACCGAAGGACGCTCGACCACCCGGTACCCCCGGGCCAGCGCCCCGATGAGCAGCTCGGACGTCTGGTACTGCGGCTGGGTCAGCCTCACGTCCACCCCCATCTCGGCGGTGAACGCGCGCAGCCCGCTGGACGTGTCGGTGAGCCGACGCCCGGTGAGCAGCCCGACCAGCCCGGCGAAGACCCTGACCCCCAGATGGCGCACCGCATCGTCGGTCTCGGCCCGGCCCAACCGCCGCGAGCCGATCACGAAATCCGCCTCACCGCGCACCACCGGCTCCAGCACGCTCGGGATGTCGGCCGCGTCGTACTGCCCGTCCGCGTCGGTCGTCACCACGTACCGGGCCCCGTACTCGTGGGCCAACCCGTAACCGTGGCGCAACACCACGCCCTGACCCACGTTGCTCGCGAAGGCGCAGACGTGTGCCCCGTGGGCACGCGCCCGCTCGACCGTCTCGTCCGTCGACCCGTCGGACATCACGAGGACGTCCACGCCCAGCCCCTGGTACTCCCCCGCGAGGGCGTCGAGCACCTCCCCGATCGACTCGGCCTCGTCGTACGCGGGGATCACGACGACGACGGGCCCCAGGGACGCGCCCTGGTGGGTGGCGCGGAAGTCGGCGAGCGCGTCCCGCTCGACGTCGGACGCCTCGGCCGGCCGGAAGCGGACGGTGCTGACGACCGGCATGCTGTCGGATCCTGGTGGGGGTGGGCCGCGGGACAGAAGGGCGGACAGTCCGAGCGCCGCCGCCGGCGGCAGCGTGACGAGGGCGGGCAACTGGTAGCGCCACGAGAAGAGGTAGAGGTCCGCCGCGAGGAGCAGGCCGCCCCCCACGGTGACCCAGAGCAGGCAGGCCGCACGCTGGCCGGACGCCCGCGCGCGCCCCACCCCGGCCGCCCCGGCGAGGCCGAGAGCCAGGCAGGCGAGCAGCACGGGCCCGGGCAGATAGCCCCCCGTCTGCTGGTACGTCCGCAGCGCACGGCCGACCTCCGGGTCGGCGGACGGCTCGCCCCCGCCCCACTCGGCGACGAGGCGGTCGGTCTCGGGTCCGAACACGGGGAAGCGATCCTGGAAGCGCCACCGCTCGATCGGCAGCTCGCCGTCGTGCCGGACGCGGCTCCAACCGAGGAACGGGCGGAAGAACGTGTCCCCCACCGCGGTGGCCATGTCGAGGGGCTGGTGCCGGACGACCCGGAGCGTGAAGTCGTTCAGCACGCTCGCAACCGACTCGCCGGGGGGCGGCTGGAGGTCGTCGACGGGGTTGGTGTCGCCGTACGTGTAGCCCTCGATGAGCGACCCCGCGCGCGGCTCCACCACGCCCGGCGGGGGGCAGAGCACCCGCTCGTGCGGGGGGAGCGGGAGCGTGTCGCAGTGGGCGACGACGGCCGCACGCGCGTACAGGCGGCGCGCGGCCGGCTCGCTGGGCACGGTGAAGTCTCCGTACACGTGGGCGTGGTACGCGGCGAACCCGAGCAGCGGCAGGGTGAAGGCCACGACGTGGAGCAGCCCTACTGCGAGACGACGACGCCCATGACCGGCGGCGAGGAGGCAGAAGAGGAGCCCGGCGAGCACGAGACCGTGGCCCACGTCCCGGGTGAGCGCGGCGGCGCCGAAGACGAGCCCGGCCGCGGCGGCGGTCACCGGATCAGGGCGTCCCCGCCAGAGGAGCAGTGCCACCCCGACCACGACGAGGAACTGGAAGAGCACGTCCGACATCACCATGTGCTCGATCACCAGCTGGTAGGCGTCGAGTAGCACGGGCGCCGCGGCGAGGGCGGCGAGCCACGGCCGTACGCCACGCCGCAGCAGCACGGCGTAGATGAGCACGGCCATACCCAGGCCGAGCAGGTGGTTCACCGCGGCGAGGACGGCGAGGTCGGGCAGGACGCCGAGCACGCCGCGGATGAAGACGGTGTAGCCGAGCGGCCCCTCCCCTCCCGGGTCGAGCTCGTGCACGTTGTCGAGGTACCGCTGGGAGTCGTAGAAGAGGAACGCGGAGCCGTACGTCCACTGCACGAGGACGCGAAGGACGAGCCCGCAGACCAGCAGGCCGAGGAAGACCCCATGGCGGCGCAGCAGGGTCACCGCCGCCCGACGCGGTAGATGATCACGCTGTCGTCCGGAGCGGTGAACACGTCACGCGACGCCGCCGGGACCTCGACCGGACGCCCTCGCGCGGCACGCACCGCCTCGCGATGTCCGCAGACCACGTCTCCTCCTCCCGTCGAATGCAGCAGCGCGTGGTCCCCGGAGCGGGCCTGACTCCGGGCGCATCTCCGCCAGTCTGCCGCCCCACGGTCAGGCGGCTGTCGGGGTCACCGCCAGCGGTCGGGGTCACCGCCAGCGGTTTGCCGGTGAACGGGTCGGGTCAAGGGAACGTGCTGGAGGGTTCAGCCCGCGCTGAACCCCCCGTCGATGGGCACCGTTGCGCCGGTGAGGAAGGGAGCCTCGTCGCTGAGCAGGAAGGCCACGAGGGCGGCGACCTCCTCCGCGTCGGCCACCCGGCCGGAGGGGTTCAGCCCGGACCCGTCCAGGTCGGTCTCGTCCGAGGCACCGACCAGGCGCCGGAACAGCGGCGTGTCGACGTTTCCGGTCAGCAGCGCGTTGAGGCGTACGCCCCGGTCCGCCCACTCCAGCGCGGCCGCACGGGTGAGGCCCACGACGCCGTGCTTGGCGGCCGTGTACGCAGCCATCCCCGGCACCCCGACGCCGCCGGCCACGGAGGCGTTGTTGACGATGGCGCCGCCTCCCGACGCGGCAATCGCAGGAACCTGGTGCTTGACGCACCAGAACACGCTCGTCAGGTTCAGCGCGAGCTCGGCGTGCCACTGCTGCGCGGTGAGGTCGGCGACGGGCCCTGAACCCGCCACCCCGCCGACGTTGTTGAACGCACCGTCCAGCCGCCCGTACGCCTCGACCGCCGCCTGGACGACCACCGCCGCCTGGCCCTCGACGGTGAGGTCGGCCTGCACGAACTCTGCCCGCCCGCCGGCCTCCCGGCACGACGCGGCAGCCGCCTCCCCCGCCTCGCGGCGGCGGGCCGCGATCACGACGGCGGCACCCTCGGCAGCCATCCGTGCGGCCGCGGCACGGCCGATGCCGGAGCTGCCGCCCGCCACGAGGACCACCTTCGAGGCGAACCGGTCCGGCGCCTCGGCCGTCGCCACGTGCGGTCGGGACATGCGTACCTCCAGTGCATCGGCAGCCCTCGATGCGGTGGTCCGGCCTCGCCCCCGGCGAGGCGGGTCGCCACGAGACGTCGTACACGCCAGGAGTGTGTCCTGTCACCCGGGGCCGAGGCACATGCTGCAGCCGCCGCCACGTCGTGTCCGCTGACCCGCTTCGGGTCACCGGCGACCCGTGCCACCCCGGCGGAGGCGGCCCCACGGCTTGAACACGGCCAGCACCGTGGCGAACGTCAGCACGGTCAGCGACACCGCGGGCGGGAAGAACAGAAAGGACACCGTCTCGGGGGCGGGGTTGCCGCCCGACGAGAGCTCGTGCCCGTACGCGCGGACCTCGCCCATCCCGGGACGGAGCACGAGCACGATCACCGTGCACAGGACGACGTTGAGCACGAGCTTGACGGCGACCCACCAGTACCTGACTAGCCCCCACTTCGTGCCCAGCCCCAGCACCAGCCCACTGACCAGGCACGTCAGGCCGCTGACGAGCATCGGCCACACCACGAACAGGGCCAGCGCCTCGTACGCGACGCCGCGGACCGCGGTGTCCCCGCCGAACCAGCCGGCGAAGACGAGGACGCCGACGATCACGTCGATGCCGATCCAGGCGCCGGCGGAGGCGACGTGCACGACCAGGGTGGCCTTGCGGACCTTCGGGCGCAGAAGCCATCGGTCCGTACGGATGGGCTGCTTCGACTGGACGGGCATGGTGTGCGAGGTCGTTGTCATGGGGCAGAGCGTCCAGCAAGCCCCTCACCAGGGCATCCGCCCTGGGGCGACACTCGGTCTACGCTCCCCGGCGTACCCGGTGACGGTCACTCGGACGCGCGGCTCGCCGTGGTCGCGCGGCCAGGCGGTCCGCTGGAGGCCCGGACGACCAGGTGGGACGGCAACGAGACGAACCGCGGTGCCCCCGTACGGTTCCTCGTCTCCAGGGACGCGAGCAGCAGCTCCACGGCGGACGCTCCGGCGCGCTCGAACGGCCCGGCGACCGTCGTCAGCGGCGGTGAGCAGAAGTCGGACCCGAAGATGTTGTCGTAGCCGACGACGCTCACGTCCGTGGGCACGGACACGCCTCGCGTGGCGAGCCGGTTGAGCACCCCGATGGCGAGCAGGTCGTTGTGCGCGACGAGCGCAGTGGCGCCTGTTCCCAGGCCCGCGTCCGCCGCCGGCGACCCGCCGTACGTGGCCGGAGGGAACGGCCCCAGCCGCGTGGCTCTCATGTGCAGCCGCCGTGCGGACGTGGAGAGGAAGCGCCACCGCCGCGCACCCAGCCAGGAGGTGCGCGGCCCGGAGAGGTAGACGAGCGAGCGGTGGCCGAGCGAGTGCAGGTGCTCGACGATCTGCCGGCTCCCGTCAGCCGGGTCGACGACGGTGCTCGTGACCCCGCTGACCTCGCGGTTGACGAGGGACAGCAGGTGAGATCTCCCCATCTCCCGGATGACCCGGCTGGGCATGCGGCTCGAGGCGAGGACGAACCCGTCGACACCGCGGGTGAGCCGCTCCACGTGCCGTGCCTCGCGTTCACCCGACTCCTCCGTCTCGACGAGCACGAGCGTGAAGCCCGCGGTGTTCGCGCGCCGTTCCGCGCCGCGGATGATCCCGAAGAAGTGGGGGTTCGTGATGTCCGGGACGAGCAGGGCGGCGGTCCGCGTACGCCCGGAGTGGAGCGCACGGGCCAGGGGGTTCGGGGCGTAGCCGAGGCGCTGGGCCACGTCCTCGACGTGTTCGCGGGTCAGGGCGTTGACCCGGTCGGGGTTCGAGAACGCCCGCGAGACCGTGGAGGTGGCCACGCCGGCCTCGCGGGCGACGTCGTAGATGGTCGCGCCCCGGGACACGTCCGCGCGGGAGCCTGCCTCGAGGTCACCCCGGGACCCGCCCCGTCTCACCGCCACAGGAACCGTCCCCTCGTGCGAGGTCGAGATCTCCGACCTGAGCATGTCGGACGATGACAACAAATGGCAACCCGTTGTCATGCCTCGGGACGATTCCTACGATCCCGCCCATGTCCAGGTCGTACGAGACGGACAGCGGGACGACGTGAGGGCCATCGTGAGCACCGGCCCCTCACGGGTCGCGGTGGTCGAGGACTGGCCAGAGCCCTCCTGCGGCCCCGACGACGTCGTCGTGGAGATGGACGGGGTCGGGCTCTGCGGTTCGGACCTCGCGGTGGCCGAGGGGCGTCGCGCTGTTCCGCGCCAGCCGTGGGTGCTCGGTCACGAGGGAGGCGGCCGTGTCGTGGCCGCGGGCTCGCGGGTGACGAGACGTCGTCCCGGTCAGACCGTCGTGGTCGAGCCCAACTACCCCTGCCTCGCGTGCGGGGCGTGTGAGGCCGGCACCAGCTCCTCGTGTGCGCGACGCGAGATCCTCGGGATCAACAGGGACGGCATCGCCGCCGAGCGGGTGGCGGTGCCGGCCCGGTTCACCTGGCCCGTCCCCGACGGCACGCCGGTGGCGACCTTGGCCTGCTTCGAGCCCTGGGTCGTGACACGGACGGCGCTCCGCCGGGTCCCACGGGTGCGCGACCTCGCGTGCCTCGTCGTCGGTGCCGGGTCCCAGGGCCTGCTGCTCGTCGTCTCGCTGGTCGCCGCGGGCGCCCTCCCGTACGTCGTCGAGCCGCACGCGGGCCGACGTGCCCTCGCCGAGAGGCTCGGGGCTCGCCCGCTCGAGTCGGGGCCGGAGCACTTCCCGCTGCTGTTCGAGACGTCAGGTGCGCCGGACGCCTTCGGACCCACCCTCGCGCGCGCTGCCCCGGGCGCGTCTGTCGTCCTCATCGGCCAGTCGTCCGTGCCCGTGACGCTCACGACGGAGCACCTCGTGCAGCGCCAGATCCACCTGTACGGCTCCCTGATCTACGACCACCCCCGGGACTTCGAGGCGGCCGCCGACACCCTCGCCCTCGGGGCACAACCGCTCGCCGACGTCGTCCAGGCAGGGTTCACGCCCGAGGACGCGGACGACGCGTTCGCGGCAGCACGGAGCGTGCCCGGCAAGTCATGGCTCGACCTGCGCGCGTGGCGGCGACCGTGAAGACCCTCGTCCTCAACGGCGCCAACCTCGGACGCACCACCCCCGCCCCCCTGGAGGAGTCCCGATGAGCACGGCACCCCACGGCACGACGACGCCCGCCCCTGCGGCGTCACCCGTACGGGACCTGCCCGTCCCGCCGCCGCTGAAGAGGATGGCCGGTCCCGGCGTCATCATGGTCGGCGTCGGCATGGCCGCCGGCGAGATCATCCTGTGGCCGTACATCACGGCGACCGAGGGCATCGGCCTGCTGTGGCTCGCACTGATGACACTGGTGATGCAGTACGTCATCAACATGGAGATCGAGCGCTACACCCTGGCCACGGGTGAGACCGCGATCGGGGGCTTCTCGCGGGCGTGGCGTCCGTGGGGGCTCGTCATCTGCCTCGCCGCGCTCTTCCAGTACGTCTGGCCCGGCTGGGCCTCGGGGGGCTCCGAGGTCCTCACGTTCCTCGTGGGCGGTGGGGACGTCGCCCTCATCACGGTGGGGTCGCTCGTCGTGATCGGGGTGCTGCTGTCCTTCTCCCCGATCGTGTACAAGGCCGTCGTCCGGGTCGAGTCGATCAAGGTGGCGGCCACGGTCTTCTTCCTCCTCGTCGCGATCCTCACCGTGGTGTCCCTGGGTGACTGGGCGAACGCGGGCGCCGAGGTGGTACGGAACACCGGCCAGATCCCGCAGGGCGTGTCCGTCGCCCTCGTCGTGGGTGCTGTCGGCGCGGCCGGCTCCGGCGGTGTGGCCAACCTCGTGCTGAGCAACTGGGTCAGGGACAAGGGGTACGGGATGGGCGCCCACGTCCCGCGGCTCGTCTCCCCGATCACCGGACAGGAGGAGCCCTCCACCGGAGGCAACGCGTTCAGCTTCCCCGTCGACGAGGCCAACCTGGCCCGGTGGCGTACGTGGTGGCGGCGGGCGAACGCCGAGCACCTGCTGAGCTTCATGGTGGTGAGCTTCGTCTCGATCACCGTGATGAGCCTCGTCGCGTTCGCGACCCTGCAGGGCCAGGACCTGGGCGAGGCCGACTCCGGGTTCCTCGAGACCGAGGCGGACGTCCTGAGCGCGACGGTCGGGCCGTGGCTGCGCACGTTCTTCCTCGCCTTTGCCACGGTCTCGCTGTACGCCTCGGCGCTCGGGCTGCTCGACGTCGTGGGGCGCGTCGTGAGCGACGTGCTCAAGACCAACTACCTGGCCGACTCGTCCTTCTGGTCCGAGAGCCGGCTGTACCTGGCCGCGGTCTGGGCCGAGGTGGCAGTGGGCTCGGGCATCCTGCTCAGTGGGCTGGACCAGCCCCTCGCCCTGCTGGTCATCGCGACCGCCACCGGCGCGGTGATCATGTTCGTCTACTCGGTGCTGCTGGTCCGGCTCAACCGGACGGCGCTCCCCGCCCCGATTCGGCTGCGAGGGCGCCGGCTCGCCGCGATGGTCGTCGCCTGCGCGTTCTACGGAGTGTTCACGGTGCTGCTCGTCCGCGACCAGGTCGGCCAGCTGCTCTGAGCCGGGTGGGAGTGGAGCCGGGATGCGCAAGTCCATCGCCACGGTCTGCCTGAGCGGGACGCTGGAGGAGAAGCTGGCGGCCGTCGCGCGGGCCGGGTTCGACGGGGTCGAGGTCTTCGAGAACGACCTCCTGGGGTGCCCGGTGCCGCCGGCGGAGATCCGCCGGCGGGCGGCGGACCTGGGCCTGACGGTGGAGATGTACCAGCCGTTCCGGGACTTCGAGGCCGTAACGCCCGACGTCCTCGCCGGCAACCTGCGACGAGCCGAGCACAAGCTCGACGTGATGGAGGACCTCGGGGCCTCGACGCTGCTCGTCTGCTCGAACGTGTCGAGGGAGGCCGTCGACGACGACGACCTCGCGGCGTCGCAGCTGTCCGCGCTGGCCGACCGCGCGGCCCGTCGGGGGATGCGGATCGCGTACGAGGCGCTCGCCTGGGGCCGGCACGTGGACGACTACCGCCGGACGTGGTCGATCGTCTCGGCGGCCGACCACCCGCACCTGGGGGTCTGCCTGGACAGCTTCCACATCCTCTCCCGCGGGCACGACCCCGCCGCGATCGCGGACATCCCCGGGGAGAAGGTGTTCTTCGTCCAGCTGGCCGACGCCCCCCGTATGGCCATGGACGTGCTGCCGTGGAGCCGGCACCACCGGTGCTTCCCCGGACAGGGGGCGTTCGACCTGGCCGGATTCCTGCGCCACGTCGTGGCCTCCGGCTACCGGGGACCGCTGTCCCTCGAGGTGTTCAACGACCTGTTCCGCCACGCCGAGGCGAACCGGACCGCGGTCGACGCCATGCGCTCGCTGCTGTTCCTCGAGGAGTCCTTGCGCAGCCGGCTGCAGGCGACGACGTCGTCGACCGGCGCGGCGGCCGAGCACGCCCGTGAGCGGGTCGAGCTCTTCGACCCGCCGTCGGCACCCCCGCTCACCGGGTACGCGTTCGTCGAGCTCGGCGTAGGGAATGAGTCACGCAAGGCTGCCGAGGATCAGTTGCAGGCGCTGGGCTTCGGCCGGGGCGGACGCCACCGCTCCAAGGCTGTCGACCTGTGGCGTCAGGGTGACCTGGCGGTCCTCCTCACCACCGAGCCGGACGCGACTGTCCTGCTGTCCGACCCGGGCAGCCTGCCGGGCCTCGTCGCGCTCGGGCTGACGTCCACCGATCCGGTGGCCTCGGCCAACCGGGCGGAGGCGCTGCGGGCTCCCGCGCACGCCCGCCGTATCGGGCGGGGAGAGGCCGACCTGCCCACGGTCGAGACGCCGGAGGGTACGGCGCTGCTCTTCTGCCCGTCCGACACGTCGTTCGCCCCGTCCTGGCTGGACGACTTCGACCTCACCCGCGACCCTCCGCCCGGGCCGCTCACCACCGTCGACCACGTCGTGCTCTCCGTGGACCCCGACCGGCTGGACGAGGGCGCCCTGTTCTCCCGCGCCGTCCTCGGCATGCAGCCCCGCGAGACACACGAGCTCGCAGACCCGCACGGGCTCGTGAACAGCCGAGCACTCGAGCACCCGACCGGGACCTTCAGGCTCGCCCTCAACACCGCCACGCTGGGCCGGTCACGGCACGAGCCCGCGCAGACCCCTCACCCTTCGTACGGCATGCAGCACATCGCGTTCGGCTGCCACGACATCGTCGCCACTTTGCGCTGCCTGCGCGAACAGGGCATGCGGACTCTGCCGATCCCGGACAACTACTACGACGACCTCCGCTCCCGCACCGGTCTCCCCGAGCAGCGGATCGCGACGCTCCAGGACCTCCATGTCCTGTACGACAGCGACGGCGACGGCGAGTACCTGCACGCCTTCACGCCGACCGTGGGACGCCGGCTGTTCTTCGAGCTCGTCCAACGCGTGGACGGCTACACGGGGTACGGCGCGTCCAACGCCACGATCCGCATGACCGCCCAGTTCCGGGAGCGCCAGCGCACCCCACAGGGGCTTCCGGCCACGGCGTCGCGGTCGAGGTCGGCCGCGCGCTGACGGCCCCACCCCGAGACGAGGCCGACGGAAGAGACCGCCCATATCGGGACGGGACGAGGGTGCGGGTCGTGTGAACACGGGTATAGAGGCGTACAGGTCGGCACGCTGCAGTGGTCAGGGGTCGCTGCTGTGGGGGCGGAGCGGGCCGCCGGCACCCCGTATGAAGGCGCTGAGCAAGGCCGGAGGCCCCATGTATCTGATCGCTGTGCTGTTCATCGGCGCGGGCGTCGCCGCGACGGTAGGACTCGTCCTGGGCGGCAACACCGACACCGCTTCTCTCGTCGCGTTCGGCTACCCGTTGCCGCAGATGACGACCGTCGAGGTGTTCGCTGCCGGAGCAGGCGCCATGCTGCTCGTCCTCCTGGGCGTGAGCATGATGCGGGCCGCCATCCGCCGCGCGCAGGACCTGCGCGAGGACATGTACTACGAGGACGAGCAGGAGGCCGCCCTGCGCCGCCTCGAGCGGCAGAACGCCGACCTGCAGCAGCAGCTGGGCCACGCCCGGGACCCCTACCCGCCCGCGTACTCGCCGTACGTCGGGTAGGCGGCTCCCGGCCGGCTCTGCCGACGACCTGGACGCCCACCACCGGCGGACGGCGGACCGAACACCCTGGACCGCCTCTGCCATAAGCCCTACGAGGTGGCGCCGACACAACGCGTGACCAGCGTGGACCCGGTGACGGGGGCGAGCATGCGCGGTCCTACGGTGCGGCTCTCACTTCTCTACCCCGAACCGGACACGATGGACTCGCCGGACTTCTCCGCCCTGCTGGCCGACGCCCGGGCCGGCCACGAGACGGCGTTCACGGTGCTGTTCCGCACCGTGCAGCCCGGGCTGCTGCGGTACCTGCGCGTCGTGGCGGGGCAGCAGGCAGAGGACGTTGCGGCCGAGACGTGGGTCCAGGTGGTCCGCGACCTCGCCTCGTTCACCGGGGACGAGGCGGCCTTCCGCGCGTGGGTGTACGCGATCGCGCGTCACCGGTTCCTCGACGCCCGCCGGGCCAGCGCCCGTCGACCGGAGACCCTCGTCTCCGAACCCGAAGCGCCCGACGCCGCGCCCGACGCGGCCACGGTGGCCGAGGAGATGTTCAGCACTGAGCGTGCGGTCGCGCTGGTGGCCTCGCTCCCCGCCGACCAGGCCGAGGTCGTCATGCTCCGCGTGGTCGCCGGACTCGACGTCGCCACGGTCGCCTCGGTGACGGGCCGGACCGCGAACCACGTCCGGGTCCTGTCCCACCGGGGTCTGCGTCGCCTCGCGCACGTCCTTGGCGAGGCGAGAACGGCGCCCCTGTAACGCGCGGGGCACGTACGACGCTTGAAGGGGTGTGAGCGCGATGGAGGAGCACCGCGGCCTTCCGCAGGGGCAGCGACCCGGTGGCTGGGACCCGCTGTCCGACGACCCCACGGCCGCCGACCCGCGGCTGGAGGGCCTGCTGGCTGCGCTGGCTGCTCCGCACGACGCGGGTCAGCTCCCGGGGGAGCACGAGGCTTTGGCCGCCTTTCGCGCACACGCGGAATCGACCCGATCGCACCCCTCCAGGAGGACCCGCATGCTCGCGCACCTGACCACGGCGAAGGTGGCCGCAGCCGCCTTCGCCGGCGGCCTCGTCCTGACCGGCAGTGCCGCAGCCGCCGCCGGATCGCTGCCCGGCGCGGCCCAGCAGACGGCCAGGGACATGCTCGCCACGGTGGGCGTCGAGGTCCCCGGACCTGACGAGCACGCGGGCACCCACCCCGCGAACGGCGCCGGCACCGAGCAGAGCGACCGGGGCACGAGCGGCGCCACCGACCACGGCAAGGGTGACGAGGTCTCCGACGTCGCCACCTCGACGGAGGAGACCGGCGTCGACAAGGGCGCCGCGGTCTCCGATGTCGCCTCGGACGGCAAGAGCCAGGCCGGCGAGCGCGGCTCCGCCGGCGACGCCCCGGACGCCGCCGAGTCCCACGCCCCGAGCGACACGCCTGACGGCTCCGGCACGGACGCCCCCGCGGACGCCCCCGACGGCGCGAGCGACCGGGGTAGCGGCACGGCCGACGACGCCAGCGATGGGCGGTCCGGCGCCGCTCCCGACGACCCGGGCAGCAGCCCGCGCTGAACCGCCCCCTGAGATCGACTCCCCGTCTCGCGTGCCGACTCCCCGCCGGCCGGGGCGGGGAGTCGCTTGTTCGAGCGGCTCCCTGCCCCGGGCGCGCAGCCCCTCCCCTCCAGGGGCGGGGAGCCGCCTTGTTCTGTCGGGCCAGCCAGCGAGGAGCGCGCCGGAAGCGGAGGGTCGGGCGTCACCGGCCAGGTCATCACCGTGCGTGGTGGCGGTCGCTCGCGTTGACCGACGACACACGAGCACGGACGAGCCGCGTCAGGGCCCGGCGGGCCGGCAGCTGACGCCGTGCGGCACGGGCGTCAGGGTCGGACGGCCCCGGCGTACGGCATCAGACCGACGGGGTCGGTCTTCACCGGCTCGCTCGAGTTCGCCGCGTGGATGATCTGCCCGTTGCCGACGTAGATGGCGACATGGCTGATCGGTGAGTAGTAGAAGACCAGGTCGCCGGGCTGCAGCTCGGACCGAGACACCGGGCGCCCTGCGCTGTACTGCATCGAGGAAGAGTGGGGCAGAGAGACCCCGGCCGCTCCCCACGCCCCCATCGTCAGCCCGGAGCAGTCCCAGGCGTCCGGCCCGGTCGCACCCCACACGTACGCGTCGCCCAGCTGGGCGTACGCGAAGTCGACCGCGGTCGCGGCCGCACCGGACG
>JBOGEN010000103.1:0-33924 GCA_050743265.1 Actinomycetes bacterium | reverse complement strand
CCCGACACCTGTCCGAGGTGTCGGGCCCGACGGCCACGCCGTGAGGGACGGCTACAGGCGCGACCCGCACACCGGCCACTGGCCGGCGCCGGACTGCTGGTACAGCAGTTGCGCCCGGTACGTCTGCTCGCCGGACGAGGCCTCGGTCGGCAGGCCACTGCCGCCGACCGACTGCCACGTGGACAGCGAGAACTGGTACAACCCGTAGTACGGGCCGGCCGGGTTGTAGGCCTGGGGGTCGCCCCCCGACTCGCACTCGGCGAGTGCCGCCCAGTTCAGGCCGTCACTGCTGGGGGAGTACGAACCGCCACCGCCGCCGCCCGACGAGCTGGCGGGACGCGAGGCGGACCCGACCAAGACGACGCGCCTGTTGGGCTTGTCGATCCAGCGCGTCGAGAGCACGCGCTGCTTGGTCCGCTTCCCGTCGACGACGGTGACCCGCAGCCTCTTGACCTGGCGGCCGTTGTCACCGGCCTGGGTCACCCGGGTCGACCCCTCGTACATCTCGCTCGTGGAGCGGCGGAACGTACGGTGGGCCACGGTCACCCGCTTCGTCACCGTCTTCACGGTGACGCGCGTGAGCCTGACCACCTGACCGTCCGAGGGGTACGCGGCGAGCGGGGCGCTCAACCGGTCGTGTGCGCGAAGCCGCAGACCCGCGTCCGCGAGGGCGTCGCGCATGGTGGACGCCGTGGTGGTGACCGGGTGCCGCGCCTTCTTGGTGACGAACACGACCTTGTGCGGTGTCCGCACCTCGAGGTCCATGCCGTCGCGCGGGATGCGCTTCGAGCGCGACGCCGACACCAGGGCACCGCTCTCCCGGACGCCGAGCTGGCTCAGCGCCGAGCCGACGCTCAGCGCGGTGACCCACACTTCCCGGCTGCCCCCGTCCACGGTGAGGTCGAGCGGGCGGGAGAACCGGACGGCGACACGGGCGCCGTCGCGGATGTCGCTGCTCTCCGCCGGGGCGACGGCGTCACGCGCTGTGACGTCCACGCCCTCACTGTCGAGAAGGTCCCCGACCGTGTCGGCGAAGCTGGAGACCTGACGCTCCTCGCCGTCCACGGACAGAGTGACGGTCTTCTTTGACGAGGCAACCGCTGCGGCGCCGCCGGTACCAGCCGCGGCGACAGCGGCGCTCACTGCGAGAATCGCAGCCTTCTTCCGCACGGGACTCCAGTCTTCGAAGGTCCCGGGCACGGGGCCCGCCGGCGGGCGCGCGAGAGTCACTGCGTAGGATTTCTGAAGATCGCAGCGCTCCCCCTGCGCCCCGGGGTGCCCGACCCCGGCTATTGCGAGTGGCAGACGCTATATCCCCTCGGGTGGAAAAGCCAAAACCGGTAAATTCCCGGCAAAGGCCCTCGTTCTCCCTCGCGTGACCTGGATCGTTGATCCTTTTCTGCCCGCTAGCGAGAGTGCCTGCGCACGTCCAGCAAGCCCGTCCGCGGCCAGGAACTCAAGGACGGGTACGGATTGGGTGCGCCCGGTCGAGAAGACGACATTTCGGACAATAACCTGTCAGGAAGAGTCCGGGTGTCGAGCAGGAAGCGGCCGAGAATTCGCACACGCTCAGCAGGGGATCGGGTACGGAATCCTCATCTTGGTGCGCCCGGACGCGGGGCGGCACAGCTGAAGCCCCTTTGCGCGCACGTCCCTGATGATTCCGGGCAGCGCGTCGTACGAGTGGGTCTGCAGGTGCATGAGCACGACGCTCCCCGCGCGGGACTTCTCCCGCACACTCGTCCGGATCCGGGACGCCGAGTACCCCTGCCAGTCGCCCGTGTCGATCGTCCAGGTGCACAGACGGTGATCGAGGTCCCGCGCGATCGTCCGGACGCGGTCGTTGTACGCGCCATACGGCGGGCGCAGGTACCCGCCCTGGACGCCGTGCCGGATCTGGTAGCGCACGGTGGAGCTCGAGGCCGTGTTCAGGTTCACGTGCGACCAGGTGTGGTTGCCCACCCACATGCCCTTGGCTCGCACCTTGTCGAGCAGTGACACCCCGGTCTGCCGCTGGTAGGCCACTGAGAACTCGCGGACGGGGAAGAACACCGCGCCCACGTTCCGCTCCTTCAGCTCCCGGGCGAACGCGAGGATCTTGGTGGGGTGGCCGTACGCCCAGTCGTCGAAGGTGAGAAGCACTCGGCCCCCGGTTCCGCCGCAGGTCGGGACGGACCAGCCTGTCGCAGCGCCCGCAGGGGACGCGAGCAGCAGAGGGAACGTGAAGGTCGCGCATGCCGCCGCGCGCAGCAGCCGCCGGGACACCCGCATGGACTCCCTCTCCACGAAGGACCGGCCCCGACGACGGTCCGTGATCAGAACGCCACCGTAGGGACGAGCGCGGGAGCGGACGGGCCGAACCGGGGCGCACCGCCGGGTCGGCGCCGCACTCGGGCCGAACGGACGAGGGCCCACCTCCGAACGGCCACGAGACGGACGCGGCGTCGCCGGGTGGCTCAGGCCCAGGCCGTGCCCTGGGGCTCGGGCTCAGGCCGCGCCCCGGGGCTCACGTCGGGCGACCCCCGGTGCTCACGCCAGGCAGATCAGGGCGGAGAGGATCCGCGGCGACACCTCGTACCGGGACAGCCGCCCCACGGCGGCCTCGACGAGCTGGGCGTCCGAGAGGACGACCTCCTCGCCGTTGGCCTGGACGAGGTTCTGCCCGTCGCGCCAGTAGATCCGGGCGGGGCGCTCGTACTCGCGGACCGCGTACCGGGTGAAGCGCGCCCGCCACCAGGTTCGCTCGGCCTGCTCCTCGGGCCCGACCGGTGCCCCGACGTCGTCGGCGTGCGTGGCGTACTCGCTCGCCAGGTAGAACACCTGCAGCCCGACCGGGTAGGACCCAGCGGCCGTGCTCAGCCAACCGTCCCGGCCGCGGTCACGGGCCCGGCGCCGGTAGGAGACGTTGTCCGCGCGCCAGCGCGTCAGCAGGTCGTGTGAGCTCAGGTGCTCCCGCTGCTTGATGCCCCAGGCGTTGAAGCCGTCCATGTCGGCCACACCGGCCTCGTACGCCCGCGCGACCAGCGCACCGACCGTGTCGTCGAGGCAGGACCGGTTGTACTCCTCGAGGCTCGCCAGGTGGGCGAGCACGTCCCGGACCGTCCAGGAGGCGCATCTCGTCGAATGCGACCAGGACTCGGGGGAGAGCCACGACAGGTACGCGTCCAGGCGGGCGCTCTCCAGGTCGAGCAGGTCGAAGGGGTCGAGGTCGTCCAGAACGTGGGCATCCGCCGGCATCCGGCCTCCTGAACCCCCGTTCTCGGCGCTACCCGTGCAGCATGCCCCCACGCGGCCCGCACGTCAGCACCCGGGGAGGCGTGTCACCGGAACGGCCGACGGGCAGACCGCCCCCGCACGCATGCCGCGACCTCCGGGAAGGTACGCAGGGGGTATGCCCCAGCCGGACCGCCCAGGCCGCTATCGCGCCAGCATCCAGGCCCGCGCGACCGGCATGGTCCGGCGCCGGCACCGCCCGGGTCGCTACTCCGCCGAGCCGGTCCACCTGCCCGAGCCCGACGAGAGGCAGGCGTACCGGGTCCTCAACCTGGCCCTGCGGGCCGGGGAGGTGCTGCTCGCCGGCGGGGCCGGCGCGTCCGACGTCACCGCCACTGTGATGGCGGCGGCCAACGCGTGCGGCCTGGAGCGGGTCGAGGTCGACGTGACCTTCACGACGATCGCGGTCTCGTACGTCCGCACCGCCGAGGTGGCGCCGGTCACCGCGATGCGGACCGTGCGGCGCCGCTCGCTGGACTACACGCGGGTCACCGAGGTGCACAACCTCGTCGCCGACCTCATGCGCGGCCGGGTGGCCCCCGACGCGGCGTCCGCGCGGCTGGACGTGATCCGGCACGCCCCGCACCCGTACCCCCGGTGGGCCACGACCGTCTTTCTCCTGGGCATGGCGGCCTGCCTCATCGCCTCGCTCGGCGGCGGGCCGCTCGCGGCGGCGGTCGGCGCGTGCATCACCGTCGTGGTCGACCGGGTGAGTCACCGGCTGTCGCTGCGCAGCGTCCCGCAGTTCTTCCAGCACGCGTTCGGCGCGGCGATCGCGACCAGCACGGCAGCGCTGCTCGTCGCGGTCGGCGTCCCGCTGTCCAGCTCGATCGTGGTCGCCGGCGGCATCATCCTGTTGCTCCCCGGGGTGGCGCTGGTCGGGTGCGTGCACGACGCGATCACGGGCTACCTCGTGACCGCCGGTGCCCGCGCGATGGAGGTGCTCGTCCTGACCGCCGGAATCATCGCCGGAGTCGGCGTCGCGCTGTCCGTCGCGGTGTCGCAGGGAGTGTCCGTGTCGGTGGCGGAGCCGTCGGTCTCGTTCTCGGCGATCCCCCTGCAGGTGCTGGCCGCGGGCGGGGCCTCGGTGTTCTACGCGCTGTCCACGTACTCCCCGCGGCGTCTGGTCCCGTCCATCTTCGTGACCGGAGGACTCGGCTGGGGCGTGTTCCAGGTGCTGCAGACCGCCGGGGCCGCGCACGCACTCGCCACCGGCGCGGCGTCCACGTTCGTGGGCGTGTCCGCGTTCGTCCTGTCCCGGCGCCAGCAGGTCCCCCCACTCGTGCTCGTCGCCGCCGGCATCGTGCCGCTGCTGCCCGGCCTCACCATCTACCGCGGCATGTTCGCCCTCGCGGAGAGCACGCCGTTCGTCGGCATGGTCATGCTCGTGCAGGCGGTGGCGATCGGGATGGCCCTGGCCGCCGGCGCGATCCTCGGCGAGTACCTCGTGCAGCCCTCGCGCAGCCACGTCCACCGGTTCGAGCGCGGCATCTCAGGGCCCCGGCTGGCAGGGCCGCTGCGCTGGCGGGACGAGGACGACGAGGACACGCCCGCAGGGGCGTGAGTTCCTGCGCCCTACGCGCGTACGGCCTCGGCGGGCGGGGAGTGCGCGAAGCCCCCGGGACGCCCGTTGCGGTCGGCGAGCAGCCCGGCGAGTGTGGCGACCGCGATCTCGGCCGGCGAGTGCGACCCGATGTTGAGCCCGATGGGCCGGTGGACGCGGGCGACGTCGGCCTCGGCGACCCCGCGCTCGCGCAGCGCCGCCACGTGCGGGGCGGTATGACGCGGGCTGCCCATCACGCCCACCCACCGGGTCTGCTCGGCGAGCACGGCAGCGAGCACGTCCCCCAGCTCGGGACGGTCGTGGTCGGTGACGACCACGTCGGCCTGTCCCCCGAACAGATCGGGCGACACGGACGAGGCGACCGTGTCGGCGGCGTCCGCCGTGCCCTGCGCGCGGCCGGTCGCCGCTGACGGCTCCGGCTCGAGCAGGACGGTCCGGTAGCCGAGGTGGCGCCCGAAGTGCAGCAGGTCCCGGGCGACCGGGGAGGCGAAGACGGCGACGAGCACGCGTCCGTCCTCGGCCGGGGGCAGGTCACCGTGGGCCATCGCGCACGCGGGGTCGGACGTGGGGTCGTGCCGGTGCTCGCTCAGGTGCTCGCTCACGACCCCACTGTGCCCGGACGGGTGGCGGATCACCAACCCCTCCGACCCTCACCGGACGCCGTGCTGCGCCTCCGCGTGGTCCTCGAGGCGAGACACCAGGTCGATCACGCGGTACGCCTCCACCGGACGGGACAGGAGGTAGCCCTGGCCGTGGTCGGACCCGGAGTTGACCAGCGCGCGCAGCTGCTCCGCCGTCTCCACGCCCTCGCCGACGGTGGTGATGCCGAGCCGGTGGGCCATCACGACGACGGCGTCCACGATCGCCGCATCCGACGAGTCCGTCCCCAGCGTGGCCACGAAGCTCCGGTCGATCTTGAGGACGTCGATCGGCAGCCGCTTCAGGTAGGACAGCGACGAGTACCCGGTGCCGAAGTCGTCCAGGGCGATCCGGACGCCGAGCCGGTGCAGCCCGTCCAGCGTGGTCACCGCCGCGTCCAGGTCGACGAGCAGCGCCGACTCGGTGACCTCCACGCACAGCCGTCCCGGCTCGACGCCGGTCTCGGCGAGCACGTCGCGCACCTCGTCGACGAGGTCGCTGCGCACCACCTGGTACGGCGAGAGGTTCACCGACACCGTCGCGACGGGCCGGTGCGGTCCCTGTGTGTCCCACCGGACGAGCTGGCCGCAGGCCTCGCGGATGACCCAGGAGCCGATCGGCACGATCAGCCCCGTCTCCTCTGCCACCGCGATGATCTCGGGGATCGGCAACGCCCGCCACCGCTCGTCCGTGCAACGCAGCAGCGCCTCCACGCCGGCCACGTGCCCGTCGACGAGGGACACCTGCGGCTGGTAATGCAGCGCGAGCCCGCCGCTCTCGAGCGCGCGGCGCAACCCGGCCTCGAGGTCGAACCGCCGGGTGAGACGCGTGCGCATCTCCTCGCCGAAGAAGGCGGTGCGGCTGCTGCCCCCGGACTTGGCCAGGTACATCGCGGCGTCCGCGTCCTGGATGAGGTCCTCGGGGCGCTGGTCGGGCGAGCGGCCCAGGGCGACGCCGATGCTCGCACCGACCGTCAGCTCGCGTCCCCCGACCATGAACGACGACCCCAGCGCGGCGTGCAGACGGCCGGCGAGCTCGGCCACCGCGGCCTCGTCCGGCAGGCCTTCGGCCAGCACGACGAACTCGTCCCCGCCGAAGCGGGCCACCGTGTCCCCCGGCCGCAGCGCGCCACGCAACCGGGACGCCACAGCCACGAGCAGCCGGTCCCCGATGTCGTGGCCCATCGTGTCGTTGATGACCTTGAACCGGTCCAGGTCGCTGAACAGGACGGCGAGCAGGCCCGGCTCGCGGCTCAGCTTGCGCAGGGCCATCTCCAGGCGGTCCCGCAGCAGCGCCCGGTTCGGCAGCTCGGTGAGCGCGTCGTGGAACGCCATGTGCGCGAGGCGTACCTCGGCCTGCTTGCGCTCGCTCACGTCCTCGACGAGGTAGAGCAGGTAGAGCGGCTGACCGATGTCGTCGTGCTCGACCGCGCCGTTGACCTTGCCCCACACCGAGGTGCCGTCCGGACGCAGGAAGCGCATCTCCCAGCCCTGTGCCTCGCGCGGGCTGGCCAGCAGCTCCTCGCGGGTGGCGGAGGCGAGCGCGCGGTCCTCGGGGTGCACCTGCTGCTCGGTGACCGACCCGAGGAGCTGGTCCTGGGTCCGTCCGGCGATCGTGCAGAAGGCGGCGTTCGCGCGGACGCACTCCCCCGACAGCGAGGTGAGCAGGACGCCCACCGGCGCGTGGTCGAACGTGAGCCGGAACCTCTCCTCGCTGCGGGCGAGGTCGGCGTACGCGCGTTCCAGCTCGGCCGTCCGCCCGGCCAGGTCGGTGTTGGACGCGCCAAGGTCGGTGTTCGCGTGCACGAGCTCGTCCGCCTGGTCGCTCAGCGCGCGCATCGCGAGGGACCGCTCCCGGTACCCGGCCTGGACGAGCAGCGAGCCCGTCCCGAACAACACGAGGAACACCGCGGTGTGCGTGAACCCGCTGAGCTCGTCGAGGCTCGCGTACGGCCCCGCGCCCTCCTCGACGGCACGCAGGAGCACGACGCCGACCACGGCCGCGGACACCGCGCCGCCGAGCGGGCCGAACCGGATCGCGCTCACCACGAGCAGCGGCACGAGCAGGTACGCGGGCGTGGCGCGGCTGTACGCCACCCAGAGCACACAGCCGAACGCCGCCGCCAGGACCACGGCCTCCGCGAGGAGCCAGGGGCGCGGCAGCCAGATCCGGGTTCCCCCCGCCGCCCGCGCCCTGACCCCCCGCGTCATCCGCACCAGGGCGAGCAGCAACGGAGCCACGAGCACAGCGCCCAGCGCCTCCCGAAGCCCCCAGACGAACGTCTGCTGCCCGGCGTCGGCGAGGTCGACGCCGGCGACCGATGCCACCCCCGGTGCGGCCAGCGCACCGGCCACCGCGGCACCGCCGAGGGCTCCACAGGCCAGGCCGAACACCTGACGCGTCCGGGTGAGGTCGGGCCGGCCGACGATGTCGCCCACCCGGACGGCGATGAGCGCCCCGAGAACCGCCTCAGTGGCGCCCGCCGCGGCCAGCGCCGGGCCGGCCGGCCACAGCTCTCCCGCCACGGCCTCGGCAACCAGAGCGCCGACCAGCACGCCCGGCCACAGCCGCAGGCCGCCCATCAGCAGGGCGGCGAGCGCGAGGCCGCTGGCCGGCCGGATCAGCCCGACAGGCTCCGTCGTGTCGGTGAGCGCGTCGGCGGGCAGGGAGACGGCGGCGCACCCGACCGCGAGCAGCGCGTTCACGGCGAACGTGCCCACCCAGGTCGCGGCAGGACGACTGCTGGTCACCAGCCCCCCGAGGCTGAGTCGAGGGCCCTCGCGGCCCCCGCACCATCAACCCCAGTCTCGGGCTCGTCCGGCCGATGTGTCCGACGAATGCCCAAGGTGCGGTTGGTCGGGGATGACCGGGGAGGCCCGCTTCCTGCCGAGAGCCTCATCGACAGCCACGTCGACACCCTCGTCGACAGCGACGTCGAAGTCGCCGTCGACCAGCACGACGTCGAGACCCGCCGCGTCGAGGATGCTGGCCGCGATGCTCGACCTGAACCCGCTCGCGCAGTGCACCCACAACGGTCCGTCCGGCAGGGACGTCGCCGCGGCGACGAGGTCGGGCAGGGGCACGTGCACGGAGCCCTCGATCACCCCCTCCGCCCGCTCGTCGCCGCGGCGGACGTCCAGCACGGTCAGCCGCTCCCCCCGCGTACGGGCCGCGGCCAGATCGGCGAACGAGGCGGTGGGGAACGACCGCGTGGGGCGCTCCCCGGCCAGCCTCTCGGGCGTCCCGACGGCGGCACCGGCCGGACGGTCGATGCCGATGCGCACCAGCTGCAGCTGCGCGGCCGCGACCGCATCCGGCGTGTCGCCCACCAGCGTGACCGGGCTGCCCCAGGGCACCAGCCAGCCGACGTACGTGGAGAACTGGTCGCCCAGCTCCACGCTCACGGTCCCCTCGAGGTGGCGCGCCGCGAACGCCGTCCGGCTGCGCAGGTCCACCACCCACTCCCCCGCCCGGACGCGGCGCCGCAGCTCGGCGGGGTCCACCGGGGTGGGCGGCGAGAGGTCGGGGGCCGCCGCACCGGCTCGGTTCCGCGCCCCCATGTGGGCGTAGTAGCTGGGGTACGCGGTCAGGCCGGCCAGCAGCGTGCGCACGTACTCGTCCTCGTCGGATGCGGTGAGCACGCCGTTACCGAGCCGTTCGGCGCCGATCGTGCTCGTCGTCGCACCGCTGGACGGGCCGGACGAGCAGAAGCTGCCGAAGCCGTGCGTCGGGTACACGCCGACGCCGTCGTCTAGCAGGTCGGCCAGCCGACGCGCGGAGCGGAACTGCTCGCGCGCGAGGCGTTCGGTGAGGCTCGGGTCGATCAGGTCGGTACGCCCGACGCTGCCGTACAGCAGAGACCCGCCTGTGAACACGGCCTGCAGGCCGCTTCCGTCCGCCACCACGTACGCCAGGTGGTTCGGCGTGTGCCCCGGGGTGGCGACTGCACGCAGGGTGAGCGCGCCCACCGCGACCTCGTCCCCGTCGGCGAGCGGGTGCCGGTCGAGGGTGACCGCGTCCGCACCGGACATGAGGTACGCCGCACCGGTCGCACGGGAGAGGGCGAGCCCGCCGGACACGTAGTCGTTGTGTAGATGCGTCTCGGCCACGTGGGTGACGCGGACGCCCTCGCGCTCGGCCGCCTCGAGCACGCGGTCGACGTCCCGCTGGGGGTCGACCACGAGCGCGCACTCCCCGTCGTGGACGAGGTAGCTGCGGTCCCCCAGCTCGGGGGTCTCGAGGGTCGAGACAGAGATCATCCGATGCTCCCGTTTGCTCTGCTGACAGCCTCGCTCACGCACCCCCGTCTCGGCGCCGACTTCGCTCACACTGAAGTCGCGTGGCCACGGCACCCCTGTCCGCGGATTAGTCACCGGTGCCCCGTTCACCGGACGTCACGCTGCGCACATGGCCCGGATCCGTTGTTTGCACCCCACCGCCCCGGGTACCGACGGGCGACGGTGCGGGGTTGCCAACGGCGCCGCGCGCCGGCGACGCGGGTGGCACGGCTGGCGGAGCAGGGACGCCACGCCGTGCCGCCTCCGCACCGGCGTGCGGGGGCACCGCGGGGGCCCCGCTCCAGTAGCCCCCGTACGCTGGCCAGGTCCGTCCCCCTGCCAGGCGGTTCCGATGAGATACCTGTACGCCGTGCTCGACAGCCAAGCCCGGGTACCCGGGCTGCGTGGCGTCGGCGGCACCGGGGTCGAGCCGGTCCGCTACACGGATCTGCTCGTGCTCTCCGGAGACGTCCCGCCCGACCTCGTCGCCCACCCGGACGCGAACGCCCTCTGGGCCCACGACCAGGTCGTCGAGGCGGTCACGTCGAGGGCCGACGCCGTGCTGCCGATGCCGTTCGGCACGACGCTGCGGGACGTCCCGCACGCCGTGACCTTCCTCTCCGCACATCACGACGTGCTCGCCCGCGGCCTCGACCGGGTGCGCGGGCACGTCGAGGTCGGGGTACGGGCGGTCGCGCAGGGCTCCCCCGCCGCGCCGGCTCCTGAGGGCTCGGCCAGCGCGTCCGTCCACGACCCGCTGGCCGGGCTCTGTCGCGGGTACCGCAGGGCGACGGTCGTGCACGGCGCGACGGTCCTCGCTGCCGCGTACCTCGTGCCGCGGGACCGGCTGGACGACTTCCGTGCCCTCGCCCGTCACCTCTCGCGTACGCAGGACGTCTCGGTCGTCTGCACCGGGCCGTGGCCCCCGTACAGCTTCACGCCGAGCGAGACCGGCAACCCCGCGGCCGCGCAGGTGCGCTGGGGGGCGCTCACGCCGTGACCCGGCCGTCGTGACGTCACCGGGCGCCGAGGTCGGCTCAGCTCCGGCCCGGTCCCCTGGGACCGCTCCCGCTCATCCCGCGCGGGCCGCGCGAACCGCGAGGCGCGCGCGGGTGCGTCCCGGACCCGGCCCGCGGCCGCAGCCGCGTCAGGTCGACCACCGCGGGCGGCGGCAGGGGCGTGAGCAAAGCCTCGGCGGCCGTTTGCACGTCCTCGGGGGTGAGCGCGAGCAGCATCCGGTCGGCCTCGACCCCGTCGGCGGCTGCGGCGCCCGGTACGCGGTCCGCGGCGTCGGTCAGCACGGACAGCTGCGGACCGCGGACGAGGGCCTTGCGCAGCACGGTGTGCTCCGGACGTGACGTCGGCAGCCCGCTCTCCCCCGGCGTACGCCAACCGCAGAGGGTCACCGAGGGGATCCCGAACGCGACCGCGAGATGGGCGACGCCGGTGTCCTCGGACACGACGAGCGCGGCGGACGCGACCAAGGCGGCGAGCCCGATGACGTCACGGGACCCGTCGGCGGGCGGCGAGCCGGTGACGACCACCTCGTAGCCCGCGGAGCGCAGCGCACGGGAGACGGCGACGTAGCGGTCCAGCGGCCAGCCGCGACCCGCATCCTGGTCGCCGACGTGGATGACGACGGCGCCCGGTGCCGGGCTCGGGCGGTCCGGGCGGCGCAGCGTCCGGTACGACTCGTCCACCTCGATGCCGAACGAGTCGAGGAGCCGGCACCAGCGCGCCACCTCGTCCTCGCCGTCCTTCCACGGCGGCCCCTCCACCTCACCGGGAGCCGCAGCCGAGGCGTACGCGATCGTGCGCGCCGGCCACAGCGCGTGCAGCAGGCCGTGGCTCTCCGGCCCCTGGTCCTGCAGGTTCACGGCGACATCCGGGGAGGGCCCACGCCAGTGCAGCGGCGCGTCCGTGCCCGGCACCGACAGCACCTCGTCCACCGTGCTCGTCAGCTCCGCCAGCGGAGCGACCTCGGGACGGGTCGCCAGCACGAGGTGATGACGAGGGAACGCCTCACGCAAAGCGCGGTACGCCGGCAGCCCGGTGCAGAAACCCTCGACCCCGTGCGCCCGCAGCACGAGCATGCGGGGTCTGCGACCGTGACCCGACCTGCCAGGACGCCGACGCTCACTCATGTGCCCCCCTCGCCGCGGTCGCTGGCCTGTGCGTCAGGCACGCCCCGTCGTCGGGACTTGTCGACCGCGCCCTTCCGCATCCTGCTCGACCTGTCGCCGCGTGGGAAGGGGCAACGGCACACGGCTCACGACTCCGCGGCGCCGACCACCGGCGTTCCGGCGTCATGTCCGGACGTGTGGGACGGCTCCTCGTCCACGTCGACGTCGAGCGTGTCCGGCTCGCCCAGCCCAGACATCACGTCGCTCGGCACCAGGCCTGCGTACACCACGGTGAGGTCGGTCGCCACGCGGTCCCAGCCGTACCGGGCGCGTGCACGGTCGGCCGCGGCGACGCCGAAGCCCTCCCGGCGTACCGGATCGCGCAGAATCGCGCGCAGCGCGTAAGCCAGCGAGTCCGGGTCGCGCGGCGGCACCAGCACACCCGTGGAGCCGTCCACCACGACGTCGGCGAGACCGCCCGAGGTGCTCGCGACCACGGGCGTCCCGCAGGCCATGGCCTCGAGCGCCGCGGTGCCGAACGGCACGTCGTGCGGCAGGCTCACGAACAGGTCCGCCGAGCGCAGCAGCGCCGGTAGGTCGGCCGGGGGCACGTGCCCGTAGACCGCCACCCGGTCGCTCAGCCCGAGGCTGTCGGCCAGGGCCCGCACCCGGGCCACGTCGGCGTCGTCGTCGAGCGCTGCCGCCCCCGGGCCACCCGACAGGACGAGCTCGGTGTCCGGTACGCGGTCCAATGCACGGATCACGTCGTCGACACCGCGGTGCTCGGCCAGCGATCCCACGTGCAGTAGGCGCGGTCGCCGCCCCCGCGGCGCGACCGGACCCTCGGGGCTGAAGCGCTCCGGGTCGACTCCCCAGGGCACGACGCTCACGGCACGCCGGTCCGCACCCATGCGGACGAGCGCGTCCTTCTGCCGGGCGCTGGTGGCGACCAGGTGGGAGGCGCTGTGCGCAAGGGCCCGCTCGAGCCGCAGCCGGGTCTCCCCCGCGGCGGACGGATCGGGCCCGGCGGCGACGGGCGGGTCGAGCGTGAGCGCGACCGGGATCTGCGTGTCCCGCGCTGCGGCCAGCGCCGCCACACCGGACAGCCAGCCGTGCGCGTGCACCAGGTCGGGCTCGTCGTCCGCGAGGTAGCCGGCAAGGCTCACGCCCACGTCCGGCAGCGCGCGGATCAGGTCGTCGTCGTCCAGCGGTTTCGCAGCACCGGCCGGGATCTGCACGACCTCGACACCGGCCGTGCCACAGACCTTGCCGGTCGCCCCGGGTGAGCCGTGTCGTACATAGAGGGTCACGTCGTGTCCTGCGCGCACGAGCGCAGCCGAGAGCGAGGCAACGTCAGCTGCCGGCCCGTCCCCCGTGACCAGCGCGGTCACGGGGCTGGCATGGAGCGACACCATCGCGATCTTCATGGTCACCTTCTCACGCTGAAGAAGCGGATCGGGTTCCGGAGACGACCGGGTCGCGCCTGTACGGCACGAAGAGAGGAGCCGCTGACAGTGAGGGGAGCAGCCTTCGAGGGCACGGCCCGCCGCGTCGGCGGCTGCTGTGTCACGCACCGTCAGAGTATTCGCTCGTCCCGGCCTCGTGCCTGGCTGCTCAAGCACCCCGTGCTGTCTGAGATTTCCGCCGTGGCCTTTCGTCAAACGTCGAGAACTGCGCGTACGCCGGGTGCTTTGCCTTTCCTTTGCCCTCGCCGTGCTCCCGCCCCCGACCGGATCGATGGACGGGTGCGCCGTCGGCGGGCCGGGTACGGCTCTCGGGAACCGACCGAGGAGGCGCCCGCGACGTGGGACCCGACAGTGACGAGGACGGCCCGCCGCGGGTGCAGGTCGTCGCGCTCGACGTGCTGGAGACGTGCGTGGCGCTGGAGCCCCTGCGTACCCGTTTCACCGAGGTCGGGCAGCCGGCGCACCTGCTCGACACGTGGTTCGCCCGGACGCTCCGCGACGGCGCGGTGCTCGCCGCGGCGGGAGGCTTTCATCCGTTCCGCGAGGTGGGCGCCGCCGCGCTGCGTACGGTCACGCGTGACGCGCTCGACGACGACGCGGTCGCGTACGTCCTCGGTGGGATGTCCCGGCTTCCGGCGCACCCCGACCTCGCGCCCGCGGTCGAGCGGCTGCGTACCGCCGGCGTCCGGGTGATGGCCGTCACCAACGGCGGGGTGGACGTCGCACGACGCCTGCTCGAGGACGCCGGGGTGCTGCCACAGCTCGATCACGTGCTGAGCATCGACGACGTCGGCGCGTGGAAGCCCTCGCCGCGCGTCTACCACGCCGCCGCGGCCCGCGGCGGCGCGCCGCCCGACCAGACCGCGCTCGTCGCTGCCCACGCCTGGGACTGCCATGGCGCGCGGCGCGCGGGGCTGGCCAGCGGGTGGGTGTCGCGGTGGGAGGGGCGCTGGCCGGACGTGTTCGACCGCCCCGACGTGGAGGGACCGGACCTGGTCGCCGTCGCCGACGCGTTGCTCGCACGGCACTGAGTCAGCGGCTCGGATCAGCGCCGGGGAGCGCGTCCGACGGTGGGCAGCGCCTGGGTGCGTTCGACGTTCTCGGGGGCGTCAGGGCGTCCGGCGTCGTTGGCAGGCTCAGCGTCGTTGGCAGGCTCAGCGTCGTCGGCAGGCTCAGCGTCGTCGGCAAGCTCGGCGTCTCGAGGGCGCTCGACGCCCCCGGCCGGTGTGCCCGTCGCCGGCAGCTGCTGGGTGGCTCCAGCTTCTGAATGTGCGGGAGCCTGTGACCGTGCGGGCTCGCGCTGGGCCGGGTCGGAGCGGGCCGCCTTCGGCGGTGAGGACGCCGTGCGCGCGGGCCTGCTGGTCCGCGCACCCTCCGTCTCGTCCCCGCGAGGCCGTTCGACGCGCGTGAGCACGAACTCCCAGCGGCGTTCCATCGGCCGGACGAGCCCGCCGCCGACCCCCACGACGAGGATCGTGGCCACGGTCAGCACGGCCACCGTGCCGAGGAAGAGGAACAGGCCGCGCAGCGCGTCGACGAAGTCCGCCGCGGGTGAGGCGGCCGAGTCGGGGTCGATCACCTCGACGGCCGTCCAGAGTGCGACGAGCAGGATGCCGAGACGCACAAGCCGGGGCACGGCGCGGCGTGCCTGCACGGCGACCGTGACGACGCGACCGCGGCCCTCCTCGTCCGCAGTGGCCACCCGGTCCATGGCGAGCCCCACGACCTTGGCGAGGACCACGGCGATCAGCCACCCAACCACCACGACACCGGCGGCAAGTGCGAGCCGCGGCACGAACTCCCCCAGGTCCGACCAGGCCTCGTCGATGCCCTGCTGCCAGGTTCCTGCCGCAAGGTGCACGTGCTCGCCCTTCCTGTCATCCCCGATCGTGTTCGGTCACCGCATTCTTCCCGTACACACAGCTCTACGCATCCCGGGCGACCGGGCCAGCCTCACGGTGTCGCGACGACGTCACCGTCCGGCGACGAACACGTGGGACGCGACCTCCGGGTCGAGCTCGGCCGTCTCACCGCCGCTGCCGACCAGCACGCCCCCCGCGGACGAGGTCACCGTCACCACAGCGCCCGGGCGTACGCCGGCGCGAAGCAGCGTGTGCATGAGCGCCACGTCGGTCTGCACGGGCTCGCCGATCCGACGGACGACCACGCGACGCTCGCCGTCCGGGCTCGCCTCCGTCACCGCGGCGGACAGCGGGACGAGCCCCTCGAGCGAGTCGTCGGTCGCAGGATCGCCGAGCTCGTCCAGCCCCGGGATGGGGTTGCCGAACGGCGACTGGGTCGGATGACCGAGCAGCTCGAGCAGACGTCGTTCGACCCCCTCGCTCATCACGTGCTCCCAGCGACATGCCTCCGCGTGCACGTCCTCCCAGGCGAGCCCGATCACGTCGACGAGCAGGCACTCGGCCAGCCGGTGCTTGCGCATCACCCGGCGTGCCAGCGACCTGCCGGTCTCGGACAGCTCAAGGTGCCGGTCGCCCTCGATGCTCAGCAGGCCGTCGCGGGCCATCCGGGCGGCCGTCTGGCTCACCGTCGGGCCGGACTGCCCGAGGCGCTCGGCGATGCGAGCCCGGAGGGGGACGATGCCCTCCTCCTCCAGCTCGAAGATCGTCCGGAGGTACATCTCCGTCGTGTCGATGAGGTCGCTCACGCCTCGCCTGCTCCGTTCCGCCGTCGTGCCTGGCCGTCCGAGGTACGACGGACCCTGCTCGGGCTTCCGCTCCGGACTGCTCCCGTCCATTGTCGCCGACCTGCCCCCTCCGTGTGCCTCCCCGACCCCGTGGCATGGCCTCGCCGGCCAGACCGAGCTCGCGCCGGTCGATATGCCCTGCTCAGTCCCCCGTGAGCAGGACGTCCTGCTCAGTGGGGAGTGAGCAGGGCATAGTCCCCCGTCCGGACAGGGGAGGCTCGGGCGGGGTTAACGACCGCCCCCGGGGTAGCGTCCCTCCATGCCGGAGTCCAGCCCACCCGCGCATCCGGGTGCGCAGCGTTGGGTGCCGACCGGCGTCGACCTCGACGCCCTGCGCCGGGCCGCGCAGTCCTGCCAGGGCTGCGACCTGTACGAGAGCGCGACGCAGACCGTGTTCGGCAACGGCTCCCCCACCGCACGTGTCGTGTTCGTCGGCGAGCAGCCCGGCGACCAGGAGGACCGCCAGGGCCTGCCGTTCGTCGGGCCGGCGGGCCGTCTGCTCGACCAGGCGCTCGACGAGGCCGGCATCGCCCGCGACGAGGCGTACGTGACCAACGCGGTCAAGCACTTCCGGTTCACCCAGTCCGGGCCGGGCAAGCGGCGCATCCACTCCACGCCCGACGCCTGGCACATGAGCGCCTGCCGCCCCTGGCTGGACGCGGAGTTCGCCGTGCTCGACCCGGACGTCGTGGTGTCGCTCGGGGCCACGGCGGGCAAGGCACTGCTCGGCCCGTCCTTCCGGGTGACGCGGCAACGGGGCATGCTGATCCCGTGGCCCGGTCGCGAGGACGAGGACGCCGCCAGGCACGCGCCGTTCGTGGTCCCCACGGTGCATCCGTCGGCTGTCCTCCGCGCGGACGACCGTGACACGGCGTACAAGGGACTCGTGTCCGACCTGAGAGTCGCCGCGGAGGCACTTCCGTAATGGAGCCCAGCAGTAGTACCCCCACCCTGACCACCCTCACGGTGCCCGCCCGATTCGCCGGGCCCCCGGGCTCCGCCAACGGCGGCTACCTGTGCGGGCGGCTGTCCGCGCACGTGCCCACGCACGGCGCGGTCGTCGTCACGCTGCGGCTCCCCCCGCCGCTCGACGCGCCGATGACCGTCGAGCGCCACGGCGATGGGGCCCACCTGCTCGCGAACGACCGTCTCGTCGCCGAGGCGATGCCCGCCGAGCTCGACGTCGACGTCGTGGAGCCGGTGGACCACGCCGAGGCCGTGCAGGCGGCCACGCGGTACGACGGGTTCACCGACCACCCCTTCCCCGCGTGCTTCGTCTGCGGGCCGGAGCGTGCGGCCGGCGACGGCCTGCGCCTGTTCCCGGGACGCGTGCAGGACCAGACGGACAGCGTGGCCGGCGCCTGGGTTCCGGACGCCTCGCTGGCGCACCCGGACCAGGACGAGGTCCCCGAGGAGTTCGTCTGGGCGGCCCTCGACTGCCCCGGTGGGTGGGCGGTGGGGCTGGCCAGGCGGCCCATGGTCCTGGGCCGCATGACCGGCCAGGTGGACGCGATCCCGAAGATCGGCGAGCGCTGCGTGGTGATGGGCCGGGTCCTCGGCCAGGAGGGGCGCAAGGCGTTCACCACCAGCACCGCGTACGACGGGGACGGCCGTGTGCTGGGCCGGGCGCACGCGGTGTGGATCGCGGTCGACCCCTCCACGCTGACCCCGGCCTAGCCGCGTTTCCCGTTGTGTCCACCCCGCCCGGGGACGTACCGTCCCCCGTACACGGGAAAGGAGGTGGTCCAGTAGTGCATAGCTCTAGGACTCGTGAGGTGGCTGTCCGCTAGTCGCCGACACCTCGGCTCAACCACGGGCCGGCCAAGACGGCGGCCGGCGAATTCCAGACAGTCACCCGACCCGCGGGCGCCAGGACTCGTCCCCCTGGCAGGCACCTCACGGTGCGGCCCGCGGGTCGCTCACGTCGTGATCACTCTCAGGAGGGTCACCCTCACGGGCGGGCGACACCCTCACGGGCTGAGCCGCTCGACGCGCCAGCCCGTCCCCTCCGCCACGTAGCGGAGCCGGTCGTGCAGCCGGCTCGGCCGCCCCTGCCAGAACTCCGCCACCTCGGGCCGGACGCGGAACCCGCCCCAGGTGTCCGGCACCGGCACCACCGCGCCCTCGGGCCAGCGGACGGCGAACTCCTCGTACCGCTGCTCGACAAGCTCCCGGGACGCCACCACCGAGGACTGGGTGGACGCCCACGCCCCGAGCTGGGAGGCCCGAGGCCGGGTATGGAAGTAGGCCTCGACCTCCTCCCGGGACACCCGGGACACAGGGCCCTCGACGATCACCTGCCGCTCCAGCGGGTGCCACGGGAAGAGCAGCGCCGCGTACGGGTTGGCGGCGAGGTCGGCAGCCTTGCGCGACTGGTAGCTGGTGAAGAAGACGAAGCCCTGCTCGTCGAACCCCTTGAGCAGCACGGTCCGTACCCCGGGTCGGGACGAACCGGATGCCGTGGACAAGACCATCGCGTTCGGCTCGACCAGCCCGGCCGCGACGGCATCGTGGAACCAGCGCCGGAACTGCGCCACCGGGTCGGGGGCGAGGTCGCGCTCGGCGAGCCCTGCCTGCGCGTACGTGCGGCGCATCGCAGCCACAGGGTCCATGGGAGGGGCTCCTCAGGCGCGGGGGCACAATGGGCAGGCTGCGCGGTTGTTGCGGAAAAACCTAGACCGGAGGAGTCACCCAGCATGTCTGACTTCAAACCCGGCCTCGAAGGGGTCGTCGCCTTCGAGTCCGAGATCGCCGAGCCCGACAAGGAGGGCGGCGCGCTCCGGTACCGGGGGGTGGACATCGAGGACCTGGTCGGCCGGGTCTCGTTCGGCAACGTCTGGGGGCTGCTCGTCGACGGCCGGTTCAACCCCGGGCTCCCGCCGGCCGAGCCGTTCCCGCTCCCGGTCCACTCCGGTGACATCCGGGTCGACGTGCAGAGCGCGCTCGCGATGCTCGCCCCGGCCTGGGGCTTCCGCCAGCTGCTCGACATCGACGAGGCGCAGGCGCGGGACGACCTGGCGCGCGCGTCCGTCATGGCGCTGTCGTTCGTCGCCCAGTCCGCCCGCGGGCTCGGGCTGCCGATGGTGCCGCAGCCGACGGTGGACCGGTGCGGATCGATCGTCGAGCGCTTCATGACGCGGTGGCGGGGCGAGCCCGACCCGGACCACGTCAAGGCCGTCGACGCGTACTTCGCCTCCGCGGCCGAGCACGGCATGAACGCGTCGACGTTCACCGCCCGGGTCGTCGCGTCGACCGGTGCGGACGTCGCCGCGTCCCTGTCGTCCGCGGTGGGTGCCATGTCGGGGCCGCTGCACGGCGGCGCCCCGTCGCGCGTGCTCACGATGCTGGACGACGTCGAGGCGTCCGGCGACGCGAGCCGATGGGTCAAGGGCGCGCTGGACCGCGGCGACCGGCTGATGGGGTTCGGCCACCGGGTGTACCGGGCCGAGGACCCGCGGGCGCGGGTGCTGCGCCGTACAGCGAAGGAGCTGGGCTCGAAGCGGTACGAGGTCGCCGAGGCCCTCGAGCAGGCCGCGATCGCCGAGCTCAGGGCCCGCAAGCCCGACCGCGTGCTCGCGACCAACGTGGAGTTCTGGTCGGCGGTGGTGCTCGACTTCGCCCAGGTGCCGCCGCACATGTTCACCGCGATGTTCGCCTGCGCCCGGACGGCGGGGTGGTCCGCGCACATCCTCGAGCAGAAGCGCACCGGGCGTCTCGTGCGGCCGTCCGCGATCTACGTAGGCCCGGGCCCGCGCGGCCCCGAGCAGGTGGACGGGTACGAGACGATCGACCGCGCCGGCCTGGTCGCCTGACCCTGCGGCATTGCGAGTCGAGGACACGGCGGGCGCGACGATGACCGCCCCCCGGTCGGACGACCGCGCGGGTGCCCTCGCCCGTCTGCGCGACCTGAGCAGCGACCTCGCCCCGCGGGCGGCACGCCGGGGCCACGCCTCGGTCCGGACCCGGCTCGGCCGCCTGCGGCAGCGGTCGTTCCTCATCGTGCAGGTGTCCGTCGCCGCGGCCGTCTCGTACTGGGTGGCGGCGGACCTGCTGGACCACTCGCGACCGTTCTTCGCGCCGATCGCCGCGATCATCGGCCTCGGCATGTCGTACGCCCAGCGGCCCCGCCGGGTCGCCGAGGTGACGGCCGGGGTGGCGGTCGGCGTCGGGGTCGGCGACCTGCTCGTCGGGGTGATCGGCAGCGGGGTGTGGCAGGTGTTCCTCGTCGTCTGCCTCGCGATGGCGGTCGCCGTCCTGCTGGACGCCGGCGCGCTGATCGTGACCCAGGCGGGCGTCCAGTCGGTGATCGTGACCACGCTCCTACCGGGCGCGAGCGCCGGGCTCGACCGCTGCGTGGACGCGGCGGCAGGCGGTGTGGTCGCCCTCGTGGTCGCGACCGTCGTCCCCGTCACGCCGCTGCGCCAGCCCCGGGCGCAGGCGGCACGCGTCCTGGACGAGTTGGCGCTGCTGCTCCGCGAGGCCGCGCGCAGCGCCCGCGACGGGGACGTCGAGCGTGCCACCCGCACGCTCGACCGGGCGCGAGAGACGGACACCGTGCTGAGCGACCTGCGGTCGGCCGCACGCGAGGGCCTGTCGGTGAGCCGGACGCCGCTGCGGCGCCACCACCTGGACAGCGTGGTCGCCGTCGCCGAGCTGGCCGAGCCGCTGGACCGGGCCATCCGCAACGTCCGCGTGCTGGTGCGACGGGTGACCGTGGCCGCGTCCCGTGGCGAGCCCGTGCCCGAGGCGTACGCCCACCTCGCCGAGCGCCTGGCCGACATCGTCGAGGACATGGCAGCCGGGCTGCGGGAGAAGATGCTGCCCACCCGAGCGCGCGAGACCCTGCAGGACCTGGCCCGCGACTCCGCCCGCGTCGAGTCCAGCGACACCCTCTCCGCGGTCGTCGTGCTGGCGCAGGTGCGGTCCATGATCGTGGACCTCCTCCAGCTCACCGGCCTGGACGTGGACGGTGCCGAGCAGCGGGTGCCGCCGCGCCCCGGGCAGGGCTGAGGCTCTCAGGCGGAGACTGTCTCGGCCCAGGAGGCCTCCCCGAGGCGGTTACGCGGAGGCGTCGGGGCCCGGGGCTGACCTAGGCTCGTCGGGTGGCCGACATCCGCATCCCCTCCTCGATCAGGCCCGCCGACGGACGCTTCGGCTCGGGCCCCTCCAAGGTCCGCCCCGAGGCCCTCGCCGCACTCGCCGGGACCGAGACGTCCTACCTCGGCACGTCCCACCGGCAGGACACGGTGCGGTCCGTGGTCGGCCGCCTGCGTGCCGGGCTGCGCGCGCTGTTCTCGCTGCCTGACGGGTACGAGGTCGTGCTGGGCAACGGGGGCACCACGGCGTTCTGGGACGTGGCCTCGTTCGGCCTGATCGCCGAGCGTTCGCAGCACCTCGCGTTCGGCGAGTTCTCCTCGAAGTTCGCGTCCGCGGTGTCGGCGGCGCCGTTCCTCGGCGAGCCGAGCGTGATCCGCTCCGAGCCGGGCACGCACCCGCTGCCGCAGGCGGAGCCGGGCGTGGACGCGTACGCCTTCACGCACAACGAGACCTCGACCGGCGTGGCGATGCCGATCCACCGGGTGGCAGGGGCGGACGCCGGGGCGCTCGTCCTCGTCGACGCCACCTCGGCCGCGGGCGGGCTGCCCGTCGAGGCGAGCGAGTCCGACGCGTACTACTTCGCGCCCCAGAAGTGCTTCGCCTCGGACGGCGGCCTCTGGGTCGCGCTGCTCTCGCCGGCGGCGCTGGCCCGGGTGAGGGAGATCGCCGCGTCCGGGCGCTGGGTGCCGGCGTCGTACGACCTCGGCATCGCGGCCGAGAACTCCCGCCTGGATCAGACGTACAACACGCCGTCGCTGGCCACGCTCTTCCTCTTCGTCCACCAGGTCGAGTGGATGCTCGGCAACGGCGGGCTCCCCTGGGCGACGGCGCGTACGGCCGAGTCCGCGCAGCGGCTGTACGGCTGGGCGGAGAAGTCCCCGTACGCGACGCCGTTCGTCACCGACCCGGAGCAGCGCTCGAGCGTCGTCGGCACCATCGACTTCGACGCGAGCGTCGACGCGGCGACGGTGGCGGCTGTGCTGCGCGCCAACCGCATCCTGGACACCGAGCCGTACCGCAAGCTGGGCCGCAACCAGCTGCGGGTGGCGATGTTCCCCGCCATTGAGCCCGACGACGTCGAGGCGCTCACCGCGTGCGTGGACCACGTGGTCGAGCGGCTCGCGTAGCACGCGGCGGTGCCCCGGCTCGTCCGGGACCGCCTGACCTGGCTGCTGTACGCGCAGCTGGGCGTGTACGGCTACTTCCTGTACGGGATCAACCCGTCCATCCCGCTGCTGCGCGAGGAGCAGGACGTGAGCCGTACGGTCGCCGGCCTGCACGGCACGGTGCTGGCCCTCGGGGCCCTCGGCGCGGGCTTCCTCTACGCGCGGCTCGCCGGTCGCCTGGGCCGCCGCCCCGTCCTGTGGGGCGGGCTCGTCTGCGTGTGCCTCGGCGTCGTCGTCTACACGGCGACGACGGCCCTGCCGGTGACCTTGTTCGGCGCGCTGCTGAGCAGCCTCGGCGGGTCGGCCGTGGTCATCGGCACGGCGGCGGCGCTGAGCGACCACCACGGCCCCGCCGGTCCCGCCGCGGTGAGCGAGGCCAACGCGTGCGCAGCGGGTCTCGGGTTGCTCGCCCCGCTGGCGCTCGGCGCGTTCGTGAGCAGCGGGCTGGGGTGGCGGGCCGCGCTGCTCGTCACGCTGGTCCTCGTCGGGGTCCTCGGCGTGGTGATGGGACGCGTCCCGTTCCCCGCCGCGAGACCTCATGAGGCCGTGCCCGAGGCGGTGCGCGGGTCACGCTCGCTGCCGACCCGGTACTGGTGGGCGTGGGGGGTGCTCGTCCTGTGCATCGGGGTCGAGTTCTCGCTCGCCATCTGGGCGTCCGACGTGCTGCGGCAGAACACCGGGGCGTCGTCAGGGGTCGCCGCGACGGGCGTGACGGCGATGGTCGGGGGCATGTTCGTCGGCCGGACGGTGGGCGCCCGCCTCTCCCTGCGCTTCTCCCCCGACCGCGTCATGTACGGCGCGCTCGCCACGGCCGTCGCGGGCTTCGCGGTGTTCTGGACGAGCACGACGACGGCGCTCGCCATGGGCGGGCTCGTCCTGTGCGGGCTGGGCATGGCGCTGCACTTCCCCGTCGGCATCGTCCGGGCCATTCGCGCCTCGGCGGGACGGACGGACCTGGCCGCGGGCCGGGCCTCCCTGGCGGCGGCGCTGGCGATCGGGGCCGGGCCGTTCGTGCTGGGCGCGCTGTCCGACCTGGCGGGCCCGCACCGCGCGTCCCTCATCGTGCCGGGGATGCTCTCGGTCGCGGGGGTGCTCGTGTACCTGAGCCGGGTACCGGTCAGCCCGCGCCGGAGCGGCGAGCGAGTAGTGCCCCCGCGGTCACCGTGACCGCGAGCAGCGCTCCCCCGGCCAGCCACCACCACGCCTGACCCGAGGACCCGGACTCCGCGTCCTGCCCGCCGCCCGACCCGGCCGCCACATCCGGCGAGGGGCTGGACGATGTGGGCGTCCCGGACGGCTCGCCCCCGGGGCTGCCGGACGCGGGCAGGGCCACGCGCCAGATCCGGCTGCCGCGACCCTCGCTGCCCACGAGCAGCGCCGTACCGCCGGGCGTCCAGGTGACCGACTCGCCCAGCGGCTGCTTCGGCAGCGGGACGGTGCCCTGCAGGTCCAGCGCGTCGTCGTCGAGCCTGTCCCCCTGCACGGCGTACACGCGCGCCGTCGTCAGGTCGCGCAGTGCCAGGCGGTGGCCGTCCGGGGTGAGCTCGCCGCCGGTCACGACCGGGGAGGCGGACGCGACGCGGCGCAGGCGGGTCACCTCGTCCGGCGAGGGGCGGCCTGGCGTGGCGTACACCCGGCCGAGCAGCTCCTTGGTCACCACGTACACACGGCCCGTCCGGGGGTGCACGAGCAGCGTCTCGGCGTCGTGCGCGCCGTCCGGGTAGCGCAGCCGGTACGTGGTGACGGCCAGCGTGGCGTCGCGCAGCTGCGCGGGCTCGGACACCCGGTACACGGCGATGGCGCCACGCTGCCTGTCGTTGTCCCCGATGTCGCCGACCCAGAGCGTGCCGTGCGGGCCGGCGGCGAGGGACTCGGGGTCGTCGACCGTGACGCCATCGAGGCGCAGCACGGCCCGCGTGTCCCCGTCCCGCCCGACCGCGAACACCCGGGGGCTGTCGCCGGAGTCGTTGACCACGTACAGCACGCCGGGGTGCACCCCGCTGGCCGCGAGACCGCTGCCCTCGACGATGGCGGGGTCGCTGAGCCGACGCTCCACCGACGCGCCGGCGGGCGGCGAGGGAACGGGCGACAGGCTCGCGGCTGCCGCCGAGACCGAGGTGGTGAACAGGACCGCGGCCACGGCACCCGCCCAGCAGAGACCACGTGCGCGCGGCAGGATCACGGGCCCGAGGCTACGCACGGGGCCGGGGGCCGCCCGTGACCTCCGGGGGCAGGAGATCCTCCACCAGACGCTCCAGGGCGGGCCGTACGCCCCACGCGGCGGTGAGGGCGCAGTACTCGGCGACGGTCTCCGGGCTCGCGACGGCCCCCGTCCGGACCGCCCGCAGCAGCACGTTGCGCGGAGTGTGCCGGGAGGGGACGAACTCGACGACGTCCACCCGGTAGCCCAGCATCCGCAGCAGGGCGGCCCGCAACGCGTCGGTGAGCACGTCGGCGTACCGCTCACGCAGGATGCCGTGCCGCATCACCAGGCCGTACGGGTGCGGCGGAGAACCCTGCCGGATCTGCGCCGCGACGTCGTGGTGGCAGCAGGGCGCGGCGAGCACAACCGGCGCGGCCCAGCGCACGGCACGCGCGAGCGCCTCGTCCGTCGCCGTGTCGCAGGCGTGCAGCGCGAGCACGACGTCCGCGGTGGGCACCGGCGCGTCGAGGATCGTGCCGGCGCAGAACTGCACGCCGCCGGCGGCGAGGTCACGGGCGAGTGCGGTGTTGCGCGTCCGGGCGTCCTCGCGGGTGTCGACCCCGACGAGGTCAACCGTGCGGCCCCGTGTCCCGGTGAGGAACCGGTACGCCGCGAACGTGAGATACGCGTTGCCACAGCCCAGATCGACGACCCGCAGCGGCTCGCCGGGACTGGCAGGCGCTTCGTCGAGCACCGGGTCGAGGAGCCGCAGCAGGTCCTCGACCTGGCGGCGCTTGTCCCGCGACGCGCCGAGCACGCGGAACAGCACGTCGTCGTCGGCGAGAAGCCGCGGCTTGGCCCGGTCGTGCGCGAGACGCTGGGCGCGCGGTGTCGCTGCCGGCTCCCGGTGCACCTGGGCCTCGCCCTTCTTCGTCACCCGCAGCTGCACCGTGGTCTCGGTCGTCTCCACCCGCCACGACCCGAACGGGATGCCGACGAGGTCGTCCAGGGCGGCGTCCGCGTCCGGCCCGTACGCGAGGTTGTCGGTGTGCGCCTGCCGGGCGTCGTACCGGACGAGCTGCACGTGCCGCTCGTCCCGCATCACCACCGGCCGCACCTCGACGCGCCGCCACGCCGGTGGGTCCCCCCGGCGCCGCCGCCCGGAGGCCACGGCACGGACGAGCCCGTCCGGGTCGCCGAGCATCCGGCGGATCTCGGCAAGGGCGGGGGCGAGCGGTTCGGGCACGCGTCCAGCCTGCCTCAGCCCGCGGCCACGTTGTGGACCGGTCATCGCGGTCGATAACGTCACGTACACGGCGGGGAGCCGGGATGCCTGTGCTCCCTGCCGGCCACATCCGTCCGGCCCGCGGAGGTGTCCCCTTGGCAGACGGAACCGGCGGGGCCCCGAGCACCCCCGTCGTCGGGACCGGCGACCACAAGGTGATCTGCCTGCACGGGTGGTTCGGCTCCTCGGCCGGCTGGGGCTGGCTCCCCGAGGTGCTCGACCGGGAGCGGTTCAGCTACGCCTTCCCCGACTACCGCGGGTACGGCACCCGGCGCGGCGAGCCGGGCGAGTACACCATGTCCGAGATCGCCGAGGACACCGTCGCCCTCGCGGACTCCCTCGGCTGGGACCGCTTCTCCCTCGTGGGCCACTCGATGGGGGGCATGGCGGTGCAGCGTGTGCTGGTGACCGCGCCGGGACGCGTGCGCAAGCTCGTGGGGGTCGGCGCCGTGCCCGCGTCCGGCGTGCCGTTCGACGAGCGCGGCTGGGCGCTGTTCTCCGGCGCGGCGGACGACGTCGAGAAGCGGCGCATGATCGTCGCGATGACTACCGGCGGACGGCTGAGCCCGGTCTGGGTGAACCAGGTGGTCCGGCACTCGCTGGACGTCGCCGACCGCACGGCCTTCGCCGCGTACCTCGAGGCGTGGGCGAACACCGACTTCGCCGCCGAGGTCAAGGGCTCCCCGGTGCCCGTCCTCGTCGTCGCGGGCGAGCACGACCCCGCCCTCGGCGCCCCGGTGATGGAGGAGACGTGGATGCGGTGGTACCCGCACGCCACGCTCGAGGTGATGCCCAACGCCGGGCACTACCCGATGTTCGAGACGCCGGTGTCCCTGGCCACGACCGTGGAGGGGTTCCTCGCCACGTAGGCGCACGAGCCCACGGCCCACCCCGTACCGGCGGTTACGATCCGAGCGTGCCCCCCGCCGGACGACGACGCTTCACCGTCGACGAGCGCCGCCGTCACCTCCTCGAGGTGGCGCTGCACCTGTTCTCGACCCAGTCGTACGCCACGCTCTCGATCGACGAGATCGCGCAGGCCGCCGGGGTCAGCAAGGGCCTGCTCTACCACTACTTCCCGGGCAAGCGGGACCTGTTCGTGGCCGTCGTCCGGCTCGCGGCGGACCAGCTCGCGGCTGCCACCGAGCCCGACCCGTCCCGGCCCGCCGACGAGGCCCTGCGGGCCACCCTGGACGCGTACCTGAGCTGGGTCGCGGCCCACGCGGTCGGGTACCGGACGCTGCTCCGCGGCGGGCTCGGCGCGGACGAGGAGCTGCTCGGGGTCGTCGAGGACTACCGGGCGAAGGTCACGGAGCGGGTGCTCGCCGGCCTCGAGCCGACGGGCGACGACGCCGAACAGGCGGTCGTCGTCCGCGGCTGGGTCGGTTTCGTCGAGGCGGCGACGCTGGAGTGGCTCGCCCGCGACCAGCAGCCGCCGCAGGCGCGTCTGCGCGACCTCCTGACGGACGCGCTCGGCCGGACCCTGGAGGCGGTCCGCGGCTGAGCCGGGCGTGGTCAGGAATACCCACGCGGGCGCCGCGAGGTCGGGTAGTTCGGCCGATGCGGCGCCACTCCGCGCTCCCTACCGTTCCGGACGTCGGTCCCCGCCCTGGTGTGCCGACGGACCGGCCCGAGGGGACGACGGGAGGGAGCAGGCGGCATGGCAACCACCAAGGAGGCCAGCGTCCTCGGCCTGACCGGGCTCGACGGCGGACGCGTCTCGCTGACCCAGCAGCACCTGGACGACCTGGCGTCCCGGCTGTCCGGACGCCTCGTGCAGGCCGGCGACGAGGGCTGGGCGGACGCACTGCTCGTGTGGAACGCGATGGTGGCCAGCACCCCCGGGCTCGTCGTCCAGCCGGCCTCGGCACAGGACGTCGCGACGGCGGTGCGGTTCGCGCGGGAGCACCGCGCGCTGCTCAGCATCAAGGGCGGCGGGCACAACATCGCGGGGACGTCGATGGCCGAGGGCTGCCTCACACTCGACATGTCGCAGATGCGCGACATCCGCGTCGACCCGGACGCCAAACTCGCGGACGTCGGGCCCGGGTGCACGCTGCAGGACCTCGACCGGGCGACGCAGGAGCACGGGCTGGCCACGGTGCTCGGCTTCGTCTCGGAGGTGGGCGTCGCCGGCCTCACGCTCGGTGGCGGGCTGGGCTACCTCGCCCGCCGGTTCGGCTGGACGGTGGACAACCTGGCCGAGGTCGAGATCGTCACCGCGGACGGCGAGATCCGGACCGCCAACCGGGTGGAGAACGCGGACCTGTTCTGGGCGCTCCGTGGCGGCGGGGGCAACTTCGGCCTGGTGACACGGTTCACGTTCCGGCTGCACGAGGTGGGGCCGACCGTGTACGGCGGGCTCATCGCCTGGCCGTTCGAGCGGGTGGACGAGATCCTCCGCGCGTACCGGACGTTCACCGCCGAGGCGCCCCGGGAGCTCGCCGTGTGGGTCCTGCTCCTCCGTGCCCCGCCGGCGCCGTTCGTCCCTGAGGAGTACCACGGCGCGCGCATCTGCGCGATGTCGGTCTGCTACACCGGCGACCTCGGCCGCGTGGACGCGGTGCTCGCCCCGATCCGGGCGCTGGGCGACCCGGCGGTGGACCTGCTCGGCGAGATGCCCTACACCGAGCTGCAGTCGTACCTGGACGAGACGGAGCCGAAGGGGGCCCACTACCACTGGCGGACCCAGTTCCTCACCGAGATGAGCGACGACCTCATGGCAGCCATGCGGGACTCGTTTGCCGACTGCCCCGTCCCGGACGGGGAGGTGGGCGTGCTGCACCTCGCGGGTGCGCTCAACGACCACGACGACGACGACGGGGCGGTGGGCAACAGGGACGCCCGGTACGTCATGGGTACGAACGCGATGTGGGCGCCGGACGACCCGGAAGGGGACGCCTACCGACAGTGGGTGCGGACCGCGGACGAGCGGGTCCGCCCGCACACCACCGGCCGGACGTACATCAACTTCCAGACCGCGGACGAGGGCGCGGACCGCGTGCGGGCGACGTACGGGGCCAACCTCGACCGGCTCGCGGAGGTCAAGCGTCGCTACGACCCGGGCAACCTGTTCCGCGTGAACCGCAACATCCCTCCGGGAGCCTGAGCGGACTGCGCGGCGAACGTCAGCCGGACGTCAGCCGGACGTCAGGCGCACGACGCGGCCAGCGCGCGCAGCACCCGTGTCACGTCGCCGGCACGCTCGAGCATGAGCATGTGCCCGGCGTCCCGGTAGACGTGCAGGCTCGCCTCGGGCAGGGCCTCGGCCATCGCCCGGGTGTGGGCGGTCGGGCACAGGCCGTCCCTGGTGCCGGTCATGAGCACGGTGCGCACCCCCCGCATCGACGCCAGCGCATGGTCCCGGTCGTGCACGCCCAGCTCGCGGTGGAAGTAGGCGGCCGCGTCCGGTGAGGTGGACATCACGAGGTCGGTCACGAGCGCCACGTCGTCCGGGCGGGGGTGTCGCCCGAACGCCGACAGCCGGACCATCCCGCGACGGGCGGCCGGCGGCAGGAAGCGGTGGCCGCGCCGCGCCGCGTGCTGCTCGCGCTGGAGCACGAGGGGCATCGTGCGGTGCACCAGCGCCGGGAACGGCTGCGGCAGCCCGAACGTCGACTCGTCCAGCCGCGCCGGTGACGTGCTCACGAGCGCCAGACCGGCCACCCGCTCGGCGAGCAGCCTCGGGTGGCGCTCGGCCAGGGCCATGAGCGTCATCCCGCCCATCGAGTGCCCGGCGAGCACGAGCGGCCCGGTGGGCACGCGCGCCTCGAGCACCGCGGCGAGGTCGTCGGCGAGCTGGTCGATCGTCGCGGAGGCGGGCTCGGTCGCAGAGGAGCGTCCGTGCCCGCGGTGGTCGTAGGCGAGGACGCGGAACCCGTCGGCCACAAGCCCGGGCACCTGCCGGTGCCAGCACCGGGCCGACATCTGCCAGCCGTGCACGAGCACCACCGTGACCGGGGCGTCCGCCGGGCCGTACTCCTCGACGTGCAGCGGGAGGCCGTCCGCAGCGGCGACGGTGTGCTCCGTGGCCTCCCCGGGGAGACCAGCGAGACCGGCGAGATCCGCGAGGCCTGTGCGGGAGGCGGGCTCGGGCTGGTCCGGCCCGACCAGGCGGTCCCGTAGCCCCGCCGCGTACGGCGCGGAGCCCAGCAGGTGGTGGCGGGCCAGGTCGTGGACGCGGCCCCGGACGACACGGTCGACCGCCCGGGGCAGGTGGCGGGACGCGGCGAGCCCGAGCGCGCCGACCCGGGTGAGCGCGGCGTCGCGGCGGGGCCGGCCCGCGGCGGCGTGCAGCACGCCCTTCGCGGCGTCGGCGAGCGACTCGGGCGGGACGACGTCGCCCAGCCGAAGCCCGGCCGCCTCGGACGAGGCGTGGATGCCGGTGTGGATGTAGCCGGGGTAGAGCGTGGTGACGCTGATGCGGCTGCCGTACTCGAGGCGCAGCGCATCGGCGTACGCGACCACGCCGCGCTTGCTCACCGCGTACGCGGAGGCGAACGGAAGGTTCGCGTACGCCAGCCCGGAGGCGAGGCAGATCACCCGGCCCCCCGCGTCCAGCAGCGCGGGCAGCGCGGCGCTGGTCACGCGCCAGGTGCCGAGCAGGTTGACGTCGAGGATGCGGGCGACGGTCTCGTCGGGCATCGCCCCCGCGTCGACGGGGTCGCCGATCCCGGCGCAGTTCACGAGCACGTCCAGCCCGCCGAGCCGGTCCACGGCGGAGGCGACCGCCTTCTCGACGGCAGCGGCGTCCCGCACGTCCGCGACGACGTCGCCGTCACGGTCGGGTGCCAGGTCGAGCCCGAGGACCTGGGCGCCGCGGGCCTCGAGCAGCTCACGGGCGGCACCGCCGATGCCGCCGCGACTCCCGGTGACGAGGACGCGGAGCCCGTCGGCGCGCAGGGGTGCGCGAGGGGCGGCCGTGATGCGCATGCGTGCTCTCTGGGCGTCTCGGAAATCGGACGAGGCTTGACATTAGGGGCGGTATTGAAGAAAAGTCAACAGCATGTCCGACCACACAGTCGTCGTCGTCGGCAGCGGCTTCGCCGGCGTCGGGCTCGCCATCAGGCTGCGGGCGGCCGGGTACACGAGCACGGACGACCTGCTCGTCCTCGAGCGCGCCGACGACCTGGGCGGGACGTGGCGCGACAACCACTACCCGGGTGCCGCCTGCGACGTCCCCTCCCACCTGTACTCGTACTCGTTCGCCCCCAACCCGGACTGGACGCGCAGCTTCTCCCCGTCCGGCGAGATCTGGGACTACCTGCGCGGCTGTGCCGACCGCTACGGCGTCACTCCGCACGTCCGCGTCGGCTGCGAGCTGCTCGAGGCGGCCTGGGACGAGCAGGCGCAGCGGTGGCGTCTGCAGACGTCGCAGGGCGAGCTCACCGCACGGGTGCTCGTGCCGGCCGTCGGGGCGCTGAGCGAACCGTCGATCCCGCCGCTGCCCGGGCTGGAGCGGTTCACGGGCACCGTGTTCCACTCCGCCGCCTGGCGCCACGACCACGACCTCGCCGGGCGACGGGTCGCCGTGGTGGGCACCGGGGCGTCCGCGATCCAGTTCGTCCCGGAGATCGCCCCACGCACCGCGTCGCTGCACGTCTTCCAGCGCACCCCCCCGTGGGTGATCCCCCGCCGCGACCGGGCCATCAGCGCGCTCGAGCGGGGGCTCTTCCGGCGCGTCCCCGCCGCGCAGAGGCTCGCCCGCACGGCGATCTACTTGCTCAGGGAGTCGACGGTGCCCGGGTTCACCGGACGGCGGGCCCTGATGCGGCCGGTCGAGCGGATCGCCCGGGCGCACCTGCGGCGGCAGGTGCCCGACCCCGCGCTGCGTGCCCGGCTGCGGCCCGAGTACGCGCTCGGCTGCAAGCGCCTGCTGCTGTCCAACGACTGGTACCCCACGCTGATGCGTCCGGACGTGGAGGTCGTCTCCTCCGGTGTCCGGGAGGTCCGGCCGCACTCGGTGGTCGCAGCGGACGGCACGGAGCGCGAGGTCGACACGATCGTGTTCGGCACCGGGTTCCACGTCACCGACATGCCGATCGGTGCCCGCGTACGCGGCCGGGACGGGCTGCTGCTCGACGACGTCTGGCAGGGCAGCCCCGAGGCGTACCTCGGCTCGACGGTCGCCGGGTTCCCCAACATGTTCATGCTCATCGGGCCGAACACCGGCCTCGGGCACAGCTCGATGATCCTCATGATCGAGGCCCAGGTCGCCTACGTCGAAGACGCGCTGCGCCGGATGGACGCGGACGGCCTGGCCACCGTCGACGTACGACCCGAGGTGCAGGCGTCCTACAACGCCGCCCTGCAGCAGGCGATGCAGCCCACGGTGTGGCTCCAGGGGGGCTGCGCGTCCTGGTACCTGGACGCCAGCGGCCGGAACACGACGATCTGGCCCGGCTCCACCTGGCGGTTCGCAGGCCGTACGCGGCGATTCGACCTCGCCTCCTACTGCGCGACCCGGACGGCTGCCCGGCCCGTGCCCGGGCCGGGCGTACCGGCCGTGCATGGGCCCGCCGAGGCGGGGCACGATGGGGAGTCACGGCACGATCCCCGTCCGCACGCCGAGGGTGCGCAGACCGTCGTCGTCCCCGAGGAGTTCCCTGCATGATCTCCGACGTCCGACCCGCCGCGATCGTCGGCGGCAACCGCATCCCGTTCGCGCGGGCGAACGGCCCGTACGCCGACGCGGGAAACCAGGACATGCTCACCGCGGCGCTCGACGGGCTCGTCGCCCGGTTCTCGCTGCAGGACGAGCGGCTCGGCGAGGTGGTCGCCGGGGCCGTGCTCAAGCACAGCCGTGACTACAACCTCACTCGCGAGTGCGTGCTGGGCAGCCGGCTCGACCCGAGCACGCCGGCGTACGACGTGCAGCAGGCGTGCGGCACCGGACTCGAAGCCGCGATCCTGCTCGCGAACAAGATCGCGCTCGGCCAGGTCGACGCGGGCGTCGCCGGCGGCGTCGACTCGGCCAGCGACGCCCCGCTCGCCCTGCACGACGACCTGCGGCGGCTGCTGCTCGACCTGCGACGGGCGAAGACGCCGGCCGACCGGGTGAGGCTGCTCGGACGCGTCCGGCCCGGCCAGGTCGTGCCGGAGGTGCCGCGCAACGCGGAGCCGCGGACCGGCATGTCGATGGGCGAGCACGCCGCGCTCACCGCGCACGAGTGGGGCGTCACCCGCGAGGCCCAGGACGAGCTGGCCGCAGACAGCCACCACCGGCTCGCCGCGGCGTACGAGCGGGGGTTCTTCGACGACCTCGTCACCGGCTACGCGGGCCTGACCCGGGACGCGAACCTGCGCCCGGACACGTCCGTCGAGCGGCTCGCCGGGCTGCCCACGGTCTTCGGCACCGGCGCGACGGCGACGATGACGGCGGGCAACTCCTCCGCGCTCTCGGACGGGGCGTCCACGGTGCTGCTCGCCACCGACGCATGGGCGAAGGCCCGGTCGCTGCCCGTGCTCGCGCACCTCGTCGACGCCGAGACGGCCGCCGTCGACTACGTGCACGGCGGTGAGGGCCTGCTCATGGCCCCCGCGTACGCGGTGCCCCGGATGCTCGCCCGCAACGGGCTCACGCTGGCCGACTTCGACGTCGTCGAGATCCACGAGGCGTTCGCGTCCCAGGTGCTCACGACACTGGCAGCGTGGGAGGACGCGACCTTCTGCAAGGAGCGGCTCGGCCTGGACGAGCCCCTGGGCACGGTGGACCGTGACCGGCTCAACGTCACCGGGTCCTCGCTCGCCACGGGCCACCCGTTCGCCGCCACCGGGGGACGCATCGTCGCCACGGCCGCGTCGCTGCTCGCCGAGAAGGGGCCGGGCCGCGCGCTCATCTCGATCTGCGCGGCCGGCGGCCAGGGCGTGGCCGCAATCGTCGAGAGACGCTGACCGGGCTCCGCACCACAGGGACGACCACCGGCGAAGGAGTCTGCGCCGCATGACCGACCGCTACCGCGAGCTCGTCGGCCACCCGTGGGGTGGGGCGGTGGCACGACGACTCGGCCTCCCCCGTCCGGTGACGCTGCGCCGATACGCCCCGGGCCAGCCCATGCTGGACGGTCCCGCCCTGCTCGGCTCGGCACCCAGGGGCCGGCTCGCCGACCCCGTACACCGCGTGCTGCGCGAGGCCGGCGCGGACGTCCGGGTGCACGCGCCCGGCGGCATCCCGGAGCCCGCCCC
>JBOGEN010000102.1:0-59413 GCA_050743265.1 Actinomycetes bacterium | reverse complement strand
ACATGGACCCGGCCCGCCCGGACGCAGCCACGGCGACCACGAAGAGCACGCCGACCCCCGCGAGCACTTCGAGCACGAGCACGAGCACGGAGCCCTCCCGACCTGGTCACGACGGGTGCCACCCGTGCGGATGGCCCTGCCGGCATCGTGCCACGCTGGACCGGTGACGCTGCGTCTCGGACCCTGCGAGCTCGCCCCCGACGAGCCGGCTGTCATGGCCATCGTGAACCGGACCCCCGACTCGTTCTACGACCGGGGTGCCACCTTCGCCCGAGAAGCCGCGCTCGACGCTGCCGACCGCGCCGTCCGCGAGGGCGCCCGCATCGTGGACGTCGGCGGGGTCAAGGCGGGACCGGGCGACCCGGTGGACGTCCCGGCCGAGATCGACCGCGTGGTCGAGGTGATCGCCGAGATCCGGGCGAGGCACCCCCAGGTGGCCATCAGCGTGGACACCTGGCGCCATGAGGTGGCCGAGGTCGCCGTGGACGCCGGGGCGGACCTGCTCAACGACACCTGGGGCGGGGTCGACCCGCGGCTCGCGGAGGTCGCCGGGCGGCGTGGCGTCGGGCTCGTCTGCGCGCACGCGGGAAGGCTGACCCCCCGGACGCGCCCGTTCCGGGTCGCGTACGACGACGTCGTGGCCGACGTGGTCGCGTTCACGACGGCGCTGGCCGAGCGTGCCGTGGCTCTCGGCGTACGCCCGGACGGGATCCTCGTGGACCCCGCGCACGACTTCGGCAAGAACACTCGCCACTCGCTCGAGCTCACCCGCCGGCTCGACGCCCTCGTGGAGACCGGCTGGCCGGTGCTCGTCTCCCTGTCCCGCAAGGACTTCGTCGGTGAGACCCTCGACCTCCCCCCGGACGGGCGGCTGGCCGGCACCCTGGCGGCCACGGCGGTGAGCGCGTGGCACGGAGCCCAGGTGTTCCGCGCGCACGACGTCGCGGCGACCCGTCAGGTGCTCGACACGGTGGCGTCGATCCGGGGGGTACGGCCGCCGGCCGTGGCTCGGCGCGGGCTCGCCTGACGCGACGTCGCCCGCTGCCTCGACCGGCGGGGCCGCTGCGGTCATGGCTCCGCTTCGAGGATCTCCTCGGGTTCCGGCACGTCGCGGACCGGAGCAGAGAGCCCGGACTCGACGGCGTCCAGCGCCTCGGCCGGCGTCGCGGTCCAGGCCAGCGAGTCGAGCGCGGCAGGGCGCAGGAATCCCTCCGCGCACAACCGGTCCACCTGCCCGCGCAGCGGGGCGTAGAAGCCGGACGGGTCGAGCACGACCACCGGCTTGGTGTGCAGCCCGAGCGTGTGGCCGACCCAGATCTCGAACAGCTCCTCCAGCGTGCCGAGACCCCCGGGCAGCGCGAGGAACGCGTCCGCGCGCCGCTCCATCTCGTGCTTGCGCGTCCGCATGTCGCCGGTGACGACGAGCTCGTCCGCGTCGTCGTCGGCGATCTCCTTGTCCACGAGGGCCGCCGGCATCACGCCCACCGTCCGGGCCCCGCCGGCGCGGGCCGCCCGCGCGACCGCCCCCATGCAGGACACGCGTCCCCCGCCGCTGACCAGGGTGTGGCCCCGGCGGGCGATCTCGGTCCCCACGTCGGAGGCGAGCGTGAGGAAGGTCGAGTCGATGCGCTCGCTGGACGAGCAGAACACGCAGACGGCAGCCATCGGTGCTCAGGCGTCCGAGGGGCCGCTGTCCGCGATCGCCTGCCGGAGCCGCTGGGTCGCACCCCTCTCGGCGGTGCGCCTGTCCTCGTCCGTGCTGCGGATGGTCTCGACCACCTCGTCCATGTCGTCGGTGAGGTGGACCAGCTCGAGGTCGTCGGCGCCGATGTTGCCGTGCTCCAGCGGGTACGCGCGCACCCAGTCGAGCAGCCCTCTCCAGTAGTCGCACCCCACGAGCACGACGGGGAACTGGGTGACCTTGCCGGTCTGGACGAGGGTGAGCGACTCGAACAGCTCGTCCAGCGTGCCGAACCCGCCCGGGAAGACGACGAACGCCTGGGAGTACTTCACGAACATCGTCTTGCGGACGAAGAAGTAACGGAAGTTGATGCCGACGTCGACCCAGCCGTTCAGCCGCTGCTCGAACGGCAGCTCGATGCCCAGCCCCACCGACACGCCGCCGGCCAGACTGGCGCCCTTGTTGGCGGCCTCCATGATGCCCGGGCCACCGCCGGTGATCACCGCCCAGCCGTCCTCGGCGAGGGCGCCGCCGAGCCGCTGCGCCCGGGCGTACGACGTGTGGTGGGGCTTGGCCCTGGCCGAGCCGAAGACGCTCACGCCCGGCCCCAGCTCGGCGAGCAGCCCGAAGCCCTCGACGAACTCGGACTGGATGCGGAGCACCCGCCACGGGTCGGTGTGCACCCAGTCGGACGGGCCCCGGGTGTCGAGGAGCCGCTGGTCGGTGGTGCTCGCCTGCACCTGTCGCCGCCGCAGGGTCACCGGCCCGCGCTGCTTCTCGGCCGGACGGTCGGGGTGGATGGAGAGGTCGTCACCGGGAGCCCCGCCAGGGTCGGCGCCCCCGGCGTCCGGGCCCTCGTCCTGCGGCTCTGCCATGCCACGACCCTAGCCCGGCCGGTATGCCGGGTCCGAGGCGCCGCACAGGTCACCGCGCACCGCTCACCCGTCCCCCGGTGCACCGGCCCGATCTCGTTTAGGGCCCGGATCTCGTTGCATAAACAACCGTGAACGCCGAACGCGACGCATTCGGAGGGAGCAGCCATGGCCGATCAGGTCAGGGCCGCCGTCATCTACTACAGCGCGACCGGCAACGTGTACACCCTGGCCGAGCGAGCAGCGCAGACCGCAGAGAAGACGGGCGCCGACGTGCGCCTCCGCAAGGTCCGTGAGCTGGCGCCCCGTACGGCGATCGAGGCCAACGGCGCTTGGAAGAGGAACGTCGAGCAGACCCGCGAGGTGGCTGAGGCCACCGTCGACGACCTCGAGTGGGCCGACGTCGTCCTCCTCGGGACGCCGACCCGGTTCGGCAACGTCGCGGCCCAGCTCAAGCAGTACATGGACCAGGCCGGGCCGCTCTGGGCCAAGGGCAAGCTCGTCGACAAGGTGTTCGCCGGCTTCACCTCGACCACGACCCGGCACGGCGGCCACGAGTCGACCCTGCTGGCCCTCTACACCACCGTGTACCACTGGGGCGGCATCGTCGTGGGCCCCGGCTACACGGACCCGGTGCAGTTCGAGGCGGGCAACCCGTATGGCGCCAGCCACACCAGCGCCAACGGCGAGACCCCGGTCGGCGACATCGACCTGGGGTCCATCGAGGTGACCGCCGAACGGGCCGTCCGGGTAGCACGGGCCCTCAAGGTCGGCAAGGACGCCTGACCCAGTCGGCAGGCGCGCCGGCCGGGCGGTCCTCAGCCGAGGGCCTGCGCCGGCCCTCGGCGGCGGGCCCGAGCCGGTCGTCAGCCGAGCTGCTTGACCAGGGCGCTGCAGAACGCCGGGAGGTCGCGCGGCGTGCGCGAGGTGATGAGGTTGCCGTCCTCGACGACCTCCTCGTCCACCCAGGTCGCGCCCGCGTTGACGAGGTCGGTCTTGATCGAGTGGAACGAGGTCACCCGCTTGCCGCGGACCACGTCGGCCTCCGCGAGCATCCAGCCCGCGTGGCAGATCGCGGCGACCGGCTTGCTCGACGCCATGGACTTCTGCGTGAGCGCGACCATGCCCGGATCGGTCCTGATCTTGTCGGGGGAGTAGCCGCCCGGGATCACGAGGGCGTCCACCTGGGCCGGGTCGACGTCGCCGACGGCGTACTCGACGGTGACCGTGCTGCCCTTCTTGCCGGTGATCTCCTTGCCCTTCTCGAGGCCGACGACGAGGGCCTGGTGCCCGGCCTTGACGACCTCGTCGTACGGCACCTGGAACTCGGAGTCCTCGAAGAGGTCGTCGAGGATGAACGCGACGGTTGCCATCTGTGCCTCCTAGTGGCCCTGAGGGCTCGTGGTCGTGAGGGCTCAGTGGGTGCTTCTCGTTCCCTCAGCCCTCACGATCATGCAAGTGGTGGGTCATACCGACAACCACGCCCGCATCCGCGTCTCGCAGTGGGCGATGTCGGCGAGGCTCACGTGCTCGTGCGGGGTGTGCGCCAGCTCGGGATCGCCCGGCCCGTAGTTCACCGCGGGCACGCCCAGCGCGGAGAACCGGGAGACGTCCGTCCAGCCGAACTTGGCCCGGGCCTCGCCCCCGACGGCGGCGACGAACGCGGCGGCAGCCGGCCGGTCCAGGCCGGGGAGCGCCCCGGGCGCGGAGTCGGTCAGCTCGACCTTGTACCCGGCGAAGACCTCGCGGACGTGCGCGAGGGCGTCGTCCACGCTGCGGTCGGGGGCGAAGCGGTAGTTCACCGACACCGTGCACGCGTCCGGGACGACGTTGCCTGCCACACCCCCGGAGATGCCGACCGCGTTGAGCCCCTCGTGGAAGCGCAACCCGTCCACGACGGGCTGGCGCGGGACGTACGCGCTCAGCCGGGCGAGCACGTCCCCGGCCGCGTGGATCGCGTTCTCGCCGCGCCAGGCCCGTGCGCTGTGCGCCCGGCGGCCAGTCGTCCGGACGTCGACCCGTAGCGTGCCCTGGCAACCGCCCTCGACCATCGCGCCGGACGGCTCGAGGAGCACCGCGAAGTCAGCCGCGAGCCAGTCGGGGTGCGTCAGGGCGAGCCGGCCGAGGCCGTTGCGGGCCGCCTCGACCTCCTCGCAGTCGTAGAAGACGGCGGTCAGGTCCCGTACGGGCGCCTCGACACTCGCCGCGAGTCGCAGCGCGACGGCGACGCCGCCCTTCATGTCGCAGGAGCCACACCCGTAGAGCGTCCCGCCCTCGACACGGGACGGGAGGTTTCCCGCGACCGGCACCGTGTCGGTGTGCCCGGCCAGGACGACCCGTTCGGTACGCCCCAGAGCCGTGCGCGCGACCACGGCGTCGCCGTCACGGTCCACGCGCAGCCAGGGCACGTCACGGAGGGCCTTCTCGATCGCGTCCGCGATGTCACGCTCGTCGCCGCTGACCGAGCGGATGTCGACGAGGTCGGCGGTGAGCGCGCCGGCATCCCGGGTGAGATCGAGCACGGGTCCGCTCGAGCCGCTCATCGTGGGCCGCTCAGGCGCTCACGCCGTGGTCGCGCAGGATGTCGTTGAGCGCGAGCTTGTCGTGCCCGCCGCCCTCCTCCAGCCGGCGCAGCACGAGCATGCACGGCATACCGAACTCGCCGCCGGGGAACTTCTTCACCCGCGTCGACCCCACGCAGACCGACCAGGCGGGCGCCTCCCCGCGGGGCAGCTCGTCGCCCGTCTCGGCGTCGAACACGCGGGTGGACGCCGTGAGGATCGTGCCCGCGCCGAGCTTCGCTCCCCGCCGTACCCGGGCGCCCTCGACGACCATGCAGCGCGAGCCCACGAACGCGTCGTCCTCCACCACCACAGGGCGTGCCGACGGGGGCTCGAGCACGCCCCCGAGCCCGACCCCGCCGGAGAGGTGCACGTTCCTGCCGACCTGCGCGCACGACCCGACCGTGGCCCAGGTGTCGACCATCGAGCCCGAGTCCACGTACGCGCCGATGTTCACGAACGAGGGCATGAGCACGACACCGGGCGCGACGTGAGCACCCCAGCGCGCGATGGCGCCGGGCACCACGCGGACGCCGTCGAAGCGAGTCTTGAGCGGCACGCGGTCGTGGTAGCGGAAGTCGCCCGCGGAGGACTCGACCATGTCGAGCACCTTGAACCCGAGCAGGATCGCGCGCTTCGCCCGCTCGTCGACGACCACCTCGTCGCTGCCCGGGTCGACCCACGCCACCCTGGCCTCGCCCCGGTCGATCGCGTCGACGGCGGCGACGATGAGCTCGCGCGCGTCGGTCTGGGCGGGCGAGAGGTCGCCGCGACGCTCCCAGAGGTCGTCGAGGGCCGGGTCGAGTGGGCTGGTGACGGGCTCGCTCATGCGCCCGAGCCTAATCTCGCGGCCTACTCTTGCCCTCGTGTCCCCCCGTCGGTCGACGCCGCGCCAGTCCCCCGTCCGGGACAACGGCGTCCGCTTCACCCGACGTGGGCGGGTGGTCGCGCTCGTCCTGGTCGGGGGCCTCACCCTGGGGGCCGGGTACGCCGTCCGCGCTGTCGTCACGGGGCCGGAGTGCACCGTACGGCTCGCCGACGGGACAGAGCGCACCCTCACGCGTGCCGAGGCCATGGCGGCGACGACCGCGGCGGGGGCGCGGATAGGCGGCGGTGAGGCCACGCGGCTGCGCGGCGGGGATGCCGTGCCCGCGCGCGTGGACCGCGCGGTGACCGCGGCACTGCTCGGGGGCCGGGGCGCGCTGTCCTGCACGGCCGGGCTGTCGGACGTCGCCGACGAGGGAGAGGGCCCGAGCGGCCTCACCCCCCGGGGGGCCCGCCTCCTCGACGCGCTGGAGGACACGTTCGGCGACCAGCGGGTCGGCGGGTTCGCCCCGGGTGGCGTGGACAGCGGGCACATCGAGGGCTCGGCGCACTACGAGGGCCGGGCGGTCGACGTGTTCTTCCGCCCGGTGACCGCGAACCGGCAACGTGCCGGATGGGCGGTCGCGCAGTGGGCCGTCGCCCACGCGGACCGGCTCGACGTCGCCACCGTGATCTACGACAGGCGGATCTGGTCGTCCCGATGGGGCGCCCACCGTTGGCGCGCGTACCGCCCGCCGGGCGGGGCCACGTCCAACCCCACCCTGCTGCACCTCGACCACGTGCACGTCGACGTGCACTGACGCACTGGTCGACGCCGAGGGAGACACCTCGAGCAGCCGGCTCCCGGCCGTAGCGGTGTGACCACGTCCGGAAGGTCGTGACTGCGCTACTTCGCCACCCCGGTCCGGGCCGCGAGACTGAGGAGGAGCACCCGTGGTCCGTCGGGACCGCATACCCTGAAGACGCGCGGCTTGTTCGCTCGATCGGGTCATCTGTCGGGCGGAATGCGGCATTCCGAGGGAGCGGGGTTCGGGGTCGCCACGCGACAGTTCTGGGGGTTGTTGCCTGTGTCGATGCGTGTACGGCTGCCTCGCCCCCCTGACGGGTCAGACCTGGTCGCCAGTCGCCGGGAGTACCTCGACGTGCTCGGCAGCAGGCTGACGGCCGTCAGCCGCCGGCTCCGCCGGCAAGGGCTGGGCGGCCACGAGCCGCTGACCCAGGCGAGTCTGCTGACGATCGTGCAGCGCCTCGAGCCCGGCGCGGTCTTCTTCGACGTCGGCGCCCACATCGGGCTGTACTCGGCGCTGCTCTCGTCGGTCTTCGAGGCGCGAGGCGTACGGGCCCTCTCCTTCGAGCCGACCCCGGACACCGCGGCGCTCGCTCGGAAGCTGCGCGACCGGAACGGGCTCGACTACGAGGTCGTCGAGACCGCGGTCTCCTCCCAGGTCGGCCGGGTCACCCTCCATCTGTCCAACCGGGCCGAGACGTCGAACTCGCTGGACCCCTCGTTCCGCCCGCACTCGTCCAGCATCACCGTGCCGATGACCACGCTCGACGCCGTCGTCCGGGAGTCGGGGGTCCGTCCCTCGGTCATCAAGATCGACGTCGAGGCCCACGAGTCAGAGGTCTTGCGCGGAGGGCTCGACACGATCCGTGCCCACCGCCCCTGGGTCGTCTGCGAGATGCTCAGGCACGCGGACGATGCAGCACTCGAGGCCACGTTGTCCGCACTCACAGATGCCGGCTTTCACCTGTACAAGCTGACCCAGTCGACCCCGTGGCCCGAGGTCTCCCCCGCGCACCACAGGCGCGCGCCCGGCGACAGGTCGCGGGACTGGCTGTTCGCACCGGTCGGCCTCGACGACGGCTTCTACGAGACGTTCCACGCCTGGCGAGAGGCGGTCCGCGCCTGCACGGCGGAGACGAACCTGTTCGCCTCCGCGTCCCGCGCGGGCGGGTGAGTGCCCAGCCCGTGGACCTGACGAGAGGGCCCAGCAGGTCACACCCCAGCGGGTGACCGGCTCAGGGCAGAGTGACGATCAGCAGGTCCTTGTCGGACCACTGCGTGACGACCTCGCCGCGACGCACCAGTGCCGCGTACTCCGGAGGCAGGGTCACGCTCGTCGGACGCAGACGCACCTCAGAATGCTTCTCCAGCGCTTCGTCGGGCAGCAGCAGCGTGCCCTGAGCCTTCCTCACCGGATCCCATCGGAACCCGCGGTGGAGGACCATGGTCACCTTTCCGTGCCAGCGGCGCTCCCCGCCCGTGAACGGGCGCACGTAGTACCGCAGCAAGACCGCGGTGCGGGACTCGGTCGAGATCTCCCGGACATCCCCGGCGCCGTGCGCCAGCCAGTCGCGCATCTCGTCCCGTGCCGTCGGACGAAGCATGAACCGGACGCTCGAGTCGGACGCGAACACCCGAAGGTCGGCGAGGAACGGCAGGAGCAGCACCGCCGTCAGGACCACGATGGCGGGCCTTTGCCAGCGCGCCGACAGGGTGCGGGCAAGAAGCCGGAGGAAGGCAGCCGCCGAGAGGCACAGCGCGGGGAGCACAGGGACCCAGTAGCGCATCTTGTAGTCCCGAAGGTGCGGCTCCTGCGGATCGAGCAGACCCGCAGACCACAGCATGAACGCCCAGAACACGACGACCCACACGGCGAGGACCTGCCACGCAGGTCGGTCACGCCGACGTGCCACCAGCGCGGTCACCGGAGCGACCAGCGCGGCGAGGAGAAGGACGATGCCCTCGTGGTACACGAGCATGACCTTGGGCGCGCGCGTGAACACCGTCTGCAGGGTGGCGTTCTCCCCGTACACCGCCAGGAGCGGGGAGTCCTCCCCGAACGCGGCCAGGGCGTGCAGTCGGGCCAACGGGTCCCCGAAGAGCAGCCAGAGCCCGATCGCCTCCCCCAGCAGGACGCAGACGGCCACCGCGACGACGACCGCCCAGTCACGCCAGCGCCACCGCTGCCGCCATGCGAGCAGCAGGACGACGGGGGCGAGGATGACGATGTTCTCCCGGCACAGGTAGGCCATCCCGCAGGCGGCCGTTCCGGCGGCGAGGAGCAGGAGCCTCTTCTTCCCGACCCGGTCACCCCCGGCGAGCAGGAGCGCGACGGCGAGCACGAAGTAGGCGGTGGCGCTCGTGTCCGGGTTGACCTGCGAGGAGCGGAACAAGAGCAGGACGGACGTCGCGAGGAGGAGCGACGCGACCACCCCGACGACCCGTCCGAAGAGTCGAGCACCGACGGCGTACGTCGACCCCACCAGGACGAGGTAGAGCACGAACGGCAGGAGGTGGAACGAGAGCTCGGAGATCCCCAGCACCCGCTGCACCAGGTGAACGGGCACGAGGAGGCCGAGCCTGGTCTGCCCGTGCGCATAGTCCGCATCGAGCCGGAGGTGGAGCAGACGCTCACCCCACCTGGCGTACCGAAGCGGGTCGGTCGCCAGCGGCATCCGCAGGAAGGCGACCTGGACGAGACCAGCCACAGCCACCACGACCAGGAGAGCCGGCCACTGGCGGGGTCTCGGCTCGGCCAGTGCGAGCGGCGCCCTGGGCGACAAGCGCTCGTGGACCCGACGCAGCCGGCCGGCTTGCGTCCGCGCCGGCTCGTGCTCATTCTCCGTGTCGGACATGAGCCCGGGCGCGCGGTACGCGGGCCCCTGGACGCCCCCCTCTGCCGCGTCCCGCGCCGCGTGGCGACCGTGCGGACCCGTCAACGAAAGGCCCCCACCTGGTCGCGGGAGAGCTCCTGCCGCTTACCGGTGAGACTCTTCACGCGGAGCACGCGCACCAGGAACCAGCGCAGGTACCGGCGGGCCAGCCGTGGGGACTCCCGGGTCGCCTTCCGCCACCACAGGTACCGGTAGCGTCCGGCGCGCTGCAGGGCGAGCTTGCGCTCGAGCTCGGCGTGGAAGGACTCGGCCTCCGCCCTGCGGACAGGACGGTGCGCGTCCTTGTTCGGGCCGGCCATGTCCGGCACGAAGCGTCCGATCTCGCGCAGGTAGTCGGCGTACGCGTACGCGAAGTCGCCGAAGGCGATGCGCCGGGTCTGGGACTCCTCGATCTCGGCGACCGACACGTCGGTGAGCACGATCCGCCCCTCCTCGGCGAGGGTGCGGAGCAGCGCGTCACTCGCGGCGTTCCGGGAGATCACGATGCTGATGCCGGTACGCGTGGTCAGCGTGCTGGGCAGCCAGGCGTCCCCGACGACGATGTCGGCGAGGAAGTTCGCGTGGTTGACGCAGAGATGACACCGCGGCGTGTTGAAGTGCCGGTCGAAGGCCACCTGGTAGCTGAAGTCGACACGGCGGTTCACCTCGTGACGCCCGCCGTTCGCCGTGGTGATCCGCAGCCGGCCGACAGGGCCGCCCCCGCGGAACGCGACATCGGTGATCGCGTCGTAGTCGATGCCCTTGAAGCTGCAGATGGCCTTGAGGGCGTGGTGACTGTACTGCCACCCGCAGAGCAGGCCCACAGTGCTGTGGACGCGCTCGGCCAGCGCCGGCTCGAGCGTGTAGATGTAGGAGAAGATGCCCTCAAGCTCGCACGGGATCGCGACGAGGACGTAGCGACCCTCCCGCGACCGCAGGAGGTCGAGCACCCGGTCCTTCGGCAGGTTGTGGTAGATCGACCCCGGTAACCCCCCCACCTCGCTCGCCGCGGTCAGGACCCGCGGCTCGAACTCGAGTCCGGTGACGTGGCCGAGGGCGATCACCCCGTCGACGTCGTCACGCCGCAGCAGCGCCTCGAGCAGCTCCTTGATCATGCCGCCGGAGCTCGCGTTCTCGTTGCGCTCGCGGTCGACGCTCTGGGCGAGCACGACGGACTCGACGACCCCGTAGGGCCCTTGTACAGCGCCGGGGAAACGCTTGGTCTGCAGCCCGGCGAAGTCGACCTGCACGGCCGGGCACACGCTCGCAGCACGCTCGTCGCCCGCGTGCGACGGCTCGTACATGAGCTTCGTCGGGTTCAGCTCGAGCTTGATGCTCGGATCGGCGTGGACGCACGCGCCACAGGCGATACACAGACTGCCGTCGATGACGCCGCGCAGGTCACGACTGGTCACGGGTGCGTTCCTTCTCTGTACTCGTCGCGAGGTCCGACAGGCGCGTCAGGTTGCGCCGTGCCAGGTCCTGGACGGCGGGGAGCCGGTCGGCAAGCGTGGCGCGGATCGTGGCACGCGTGGCGTCGGCGCGGAGCACGGTCGCGAGGAGCTCCTCCTGCGTGGCCGAGCGGAAGTCGAGGAACGCGTCGTCCTGGCCGAAGTCCGCGAGCACCTCGGTGTACTTGTGCGACCAGCCGAGGACCACCGTGGGCGTCCCGGTTGCCAGCGCCGAGACCATCCCGTGGAAGCGCGAGGTCAGCACGAGCCGTGCGCGGGAGACGAGTGCCCTCAGCCGTCGGGCGTCCTGCTCTCCGTCGACGAGATGGACCCCGTGCGCGGCCGCGGCGAGGCGTCGGCAGAGTGGGAGGTCGTTGGTCCTGCCCGCGGCAGCGCCCTCGCGTGCGGAGTGGGCCACGAGGCGGACGTCATGGCCCCGCGCGACCAGGTCTGCGAGCAGCCCTGCCATGAGCCCTGGATAGTCGACACCGGCGGCGGCACAGGTCCGGGCGACGACCTCGGACGGCATGACGAGGACGACCCGATCGCGCTCGGCGATCTGTGCTTGGGCCCACGCCTCGGACGCCGCGTCCGTCGTGAGGAGGAAGGCGACGTCAGCCGCCTGCTCGACCTGCCGCACGCCCAGACTCTCGACGTGGGCCAGGGTCGCGGCTCCCCGTGCCCCGATCCACCGGCAGCGAGCGAGCGTCACCCGGGCCACGAGCCTCGTGACCCCCCGCCCGAACGGGCCCATGGCCTGCGCCACCTTCACGACCGGCACGCCGAACGCCCAGGGAAGGCCGACGAGCAGCACGTTGTATCCGAGTGTCAGGGCGCCGCGCCCGGCCATGAAGCTGATCCCCGACACGTCCGCGACGACCTCGGCGGCCGCGAGCCGGGCGGCCGGGCCGCGTCGGGGATGCCAACGCCGCGCCGTCACGAGGCTCAGGAAGGCCGCGGGGAGGACGCGCAGCACCATGCCGGACGGCTGGAAGGCCACGACGTCGAGGTCGGGCGCGAGACGCCGGTCCGCGTCCGGGTACGCGGTGAAGATCGCGACGTCGGGGGCGCCCGGCATGGCGGGCGTCCCGTCCACCACCGCGAGAGCCATCGAGGCAGCGCCCTTGTTGCCGGACAGCGACCCCCCGAGCACCGCGATCGTCGGGCCCGTCACGGTGCACCCCCGGAGGAACGCCGGACCCCGAGGGCCGCGGTGAAAAGAACAGCCCCCGCCACGTCGGCGACGACGAAGACTAGGCGCGACGTGAGGGCCAGCGCCGCCGCGGGACCCGGGGCGAGGGTGGCGACCACGGCGACGAACACCGCCTCGCGGACGCCGATCCCTCCGGGCACGGGGACGGCCAGGAACCCGACGATCCATGCCACGGCCGTGGCACTGATGACGTCGAGCACGTCGGGTGACCAACCGAGCGCCCGTGCCAGGACCACGTTCACCGCGCCGATGGCCACCCAGGAGGGGACCTGCCGGAGCACGAGCAGCATGCTCGTCTGCCACGGAGGGGGTTCGAAGCCGAGCGTCCTGCCCGTCAGCCGGCGGAGCAGGACGACGAGCGCGCTCATGACCCTGGGGTGCATGAGAAGGAGCCCGGCCGGCAGCAGGAGGAGGACGAGGCCGTACACGCGGGCGTCGCCGTCGATCATCCCCGACACGGGCACGAGGACGGCCACGAGGAGGGCCGCAGCCGTGTACGCCGAGATCATCGACAAGGCGACGGTGTTGTAAGCCGCCAGCCGCGACACGCCCTCTCGACGTGCCCACTCGCCGCGTCCGATGACCGCCCAGGCGCCTCCCGGCACGTACTTGCCGAGCTGACCCACGAAGTACGAGCGCAACGCCGATCGACGCGACACCTGCGCACCGACGTCCACGAGCAGTGAGCGCCAGGCGAGACCGATGCTGGACATCGCCAGCACAGCGAGCACGACGGCGGTGAACAGCAGCTCCGGGCGAAGCTCGGCGAGCGCCTCACGGACGGCGTCGCGGTCGCTCCAGAGCGCACGGACCACGAAGACGAGGCCGGCCGCGCCGATGAGTGCTCCGACGGCGAGGGACAGTCGCTGGCCACGGGCACGAGGCCGCGTGGGAGGGGCCTCAGGCGGATCGATCATTGTGCTTCTACTCGCTGCTCCCCATCCGGTACGGGCGGTGGCGCCGGGGTGCTCTCGGCGGGGTCGGACATCGGGACACGCATGGGAGGTGGCTGCGCCTGGGTGACGTTGACCTGTGCCGGAGAGGCCGGCGCGCTCGGCTCGTACGATCCTCGCTCGTCCTCGGCGTCGGACCCGAGCCTGATGTTCAACGGCTCGTTGGCCTGCATGTCCATCCAGAACGCGAAGAACAGCGAGTTCAGCCCGGTGAGGGTGGCGAACATCAGAGCCAGCGCCGTCGTCTGCGGCACATAGCCGTGCACCACCCACATCGCCACCAGGCGCACGACGAGCACCGCTCCGATGACCCCGGTGATGCAGAAGAGGCAGTAGAAGAAGACGAGCGGGTGGAAGTCGCGCAACGTGTACCGGTAGAACATGCGATACCAGAACCGCCGGAACAGCAACCAGGCCATGGGCAGGGTGATCCGGCCGATACGCATTGTCGATCGTTCACCCACGCCGTACAACGCGGTGATGGGGACGTCGGCCACGCGACAACCCGCCACATTGGCGAGCACGAGGACATCGTTAGGCCGACCGTAACGTGAGTACATGGACGACCAGTCGATCCGGCGCAGAGCTCGGCGGCCGGCGGCCGAGTATCCCGACTGGGAGTCGGTGACGGCCCAGTACCCCGAGGCAATCTTGGTGAGGAGCGACAAGACCGCGTTGCCCAGGAGCCGGAGACGGGGAATCCGGCTCCAGTAGCCGGGATCGGCGAGTCGGTTTCCCTTGGTGTAGTCAGCCTGTCCCCGAACGATCGGAAGAACGAGGTCGATCATCTCACCGGGGTGCATCTGGCCGTCGCCGTCCATGGTCACGGCGACGTCCACGTCGTGCTCCACCGCCCACGCGTACCCCACGGCCAGGGCTCCGCCGACGCCGCGGTTCTCGGGCAGGGTGATGAGCTCGATCCGTGGGTCAGCCGTCGCACAGGCGGTCACCACCGCGCTCGTCCGATCGGCGGAGCCGTCGTCGATGACCACGACGTGGTCCACCCAGGCCGGGATACCGGCCAGAACCCCCGCGACCTGGGACTCCTCCTCATGCGCGGGCACGAGCACCGCGATCCGCCTGTCGTCGACCGACATCGGAACCCCTCCCCCTGTTCTGCGAACCCTGCGATCGATCGACGCCCCATCGCAAGCCCCCCGTGGCGGCATGCTAGCCCGACAGGTGGCCGAAGCGGGCCATTCAGTTCGTTCTTGACGGAGCGGCTATTTCCAGCCGCCCGCCATCACTTTCCTCGACCATCTCCTCACAGCGCCTGCACGTTCGGACCGCGAAGAATCCCCCGCGTATCGAGCACGCGGGAGGCGGATGCGACGAGCTGTGCATGCTCGATGTGCTTGTGGGCCTGGAGCAGGACCACGAGATCGACCCCGGACGTGGCGTCCTCCAGGGCCTCGAACCCGTCGATGGTCGCGCCGTCGACCCGCCATTCCCGCACGTACGGGTCGTGGTACCGGACCTCGGCCCCGGCGGCGATCAACCGCCGGGCGATCGGGCGTGCCGGCGACTCCCGCTCGTCCCCGATATCGGCCTTGTACGTCACGCCGACAAGGAGGATCCGGGCCCCCTTCAGTGCCTTTCCGCATTCGTTGAGGATCGCCTGTGCGCGCTGGACGACGTACGCCGGCATTCTCGCGTTGATCTCCTGGGCCAGCTCCACGAAACGGAACGGATACCCCAACGTCCTGACCTTGTACGAGAGGTAGTTCGGGTCGATGGGAATGCAGTGCCCGCCCACTCCCGGGCCCGGATAGAACGCTTGGAACCCGAAAGGCTTGGTGGCAGCGCAGGAGATGCTGTCCCACAGGTCGATCCCCAGCTCGTGGCAGAACACCGCCATCTCGTTCATCAACGCGATGTTCACGTGCCTGTAGGTGTTCTCCAGGAGCTTCGCCATCTCGGCCTCTCGGGTGCCACGTGCCGAGACCGTCCGGTCGACGAACTTGCCGTAGAGGGCCTCGGCCGCTCCGGTGCACTCCGGCGTACAGCCCCCGATGATCTTGGGAGTGTTCACCACGCCGAAGCGGGGGTTGCCCGGGTCGATCCGCTCCGGCGAGAACGCCAGGAAGAAGTCTCGGCCCACCACGAGCCCAGACTCCGACAGGACCGGCAGGAGGAGCTCGTCCGTCGTCCCCGGGTACGTGGTCGACTCCAGCACGACGAGCATGCCCGTGTGCAGATGGCTCGCAATCGTCCGCGTCGCGGACTCGACGGCCTTCAGGTCTGGATAGCCGTCCGAACCCAGAGGCGTCGGGACGCAGATGACCACCGCATCTGCCGAGTCGAGCACGCTCGGGTCTGTGGTGGCCAGGAAGCCGCTCGAGAGCATCTCGGCCATGTCGCGGTCGGACAGGTCGTCGACATGTGAGCGTCCCGCGTTGAGGTCGTTGACCTTGTGCGGGTCCACGTCGTACCCGACCACGGTCAGGCCCGCGCCGACGGCCGCTTGCACGAGCGGAACCCCCACGTAGCCCAGACCCATGACCACCAGATCAAGCGACACGAGCTCCCCCTACCTGATCTGGTCACCCCCGGGCGGCCTCATCGGCCGCTCGTCCGTGACGTCTTCGTCCGGACAGCGGCGCCCCCGCCGTCACCGTCCGAGGTCCGCAGGGGTGCCGTGCTCTGCGGCGTACCAGCAGCTCCCGGCCGGGACGACCGGGGCGTTGCCCGCGCGGACCTGATCCGTCCCCGCAGCTTCATCAGAACCGGCACGTCCCCGGCCAGGTAGGAACCGATCCGGTACCGGCGCGAGGACGTCAACCGCTGGACCTTCTGCTCGAGCCGTGACGCCCGCCGGTCTCTCACCGCCTCACGACCGGTGCGCTCCCGCAGTTCGAGAGCCCAGACCCTCCCCTCACGATGCTGCGCAGCGCTTCGCCGCGGCAGACGGGTGAGGAGCTCGTGCGTCATCTGCATGCCCCGGACTGATCCGAGCTGCGCGGCATACCGTGCCCACGTCAGCGCGGCGCCGACGTCCGGCCCGCCCACATGGCCACTGAGGTAGACCTCCGCCACGCGCACGCACGCAAAGGCGTAGCCGTCCTCGGCCAGCTCGATGAGCCGACCCAGCTCCTCCCGCGACTGCACGTGCTCCGGCGACCAGTCGGCATCGGTTCGCTCGGCAAGCTGCCGGCACCGGTCGGCGTGGCGTACACGCACGTACTCGCTGGAGGTCGCCGGGTCGATCTTGGGTTCCGGGTCAAGGGTGACGTCCCTCTCGTACCCGAAAGCTCGGAGGTGCTCCCCGAACAGGTCGTTGAAGAAGGTCAGGTCGTCCGGCAGGAACCACCGACGGAAGTCGCCCGAGGACTGGGACCGGGCGACGTGACCGATCCACGCCGCCTGCCTGGCCGAGGTGTTCTCGACCGCGAACCCGAGGTACTCGGAGAGGTCGTCGAGGTCGTTCTCGACGAACCGCTCGTAGCGCACGAGGTGCACGAGCCCCCGGTCCATGAACCGCTTCTGGCGACTCATGACGGTGACCATCATCGGGAACGGCGGAGAGCCGATGCGCAGGTCCCGCGCCAGCTCGAACAACGCCAGGACCGAGAGAGACGACGGGTCTGCCTCCTTCCGTTCGAGTGCTGCGACGAACTCGCTGACGGCCGTGGTGCCGGCCGTCCGGTGGATCCCCTTCGTGGTGAGCGGACGGAAGAGCAGCGAGCTCACGACCACGTCACGCGGGTCCCGCACCGTCATCACGCGACGGTCGAAGACCCGGACGTCCGGCACGACCGTCTTGATCCTGTTCATCGTGACCTTCGTCATCACGGGAACGGTCGGCGCGAACCGGAAGAGGGTGTCGAGGGTGTCCGGGGTGACAGGCTCGTGAACCGTCCGGGCATCGATGCCCGCCAGCTTCAGGCCGCGTTTGACCGAGGCGTAGACCCCCGTGGTGCCGGTCTTGCTCGGTCCGGCGACGAGGATGTGCGCGGCCTGGGGACTGCCGGCTGGTGCAGCCATGTTCACTCCAGGGGAGAGGGTGTCGTGAGAACGCCCGGCCGCGGGACGAGAGCTCATGGCTCACACGGCCGTTCTGGCCGGTGAGTCCCGGCCCCACAGCTCCGCGAGCCTTGCATCGGCGTTGAGCAGTCGCATGGACGTCTCGACATCGAGTGCCGGACCCGGCTCGGACGTGAGCGGGTAGTTGTGCGCACAGAACTCCCGCATCCACGCGCGCTCCTTGTCGTCCTGCGCGTGTGCGTTCATCCGGCGCAGGATCTCGACCCCCCGCGCACACAGCTGCCACGCCGGGTCGTCGGTGCGCGGCAGCAGTGCGACGTCAGGGGCAGCGACCGACACGACGGAGCGCCGTGGTGCAGCCGCCGTCACGTCGAGCAGCCGGTCGTACGCAGACCGCACGAGGAGCCCGTCGTCCCGGGTGAGGTCTGCGAGCGGGACGGTCTTGCCTGCCCAGACGGCCGCGCGCCAGAGATGTTCCACCAGGAGGGGAGGAGGCACGAGGACGAGGACCAGGTGGTCGGGCCGTCGCAGGGCAGAGGCGAGCGCCGACACCTCCCGGACGTCCCGCTCGGCCAGGAGACCGGGCCGCTCGGCTCTCATGCCGAGGGTGGCCTCGACGATCCGCGTCGACGAGCGCCGACGCCATTGCCAGGCGCGAGGCCGCTGCCATGAGTGCCTGATCTGGCGCATCGGCACCGATCTGACGTCACCCGCGCGGACGGACCGCGTGATCCCCGCCTCGGAGCAGGCCGTACGGAGCGCCTGCTGTCCGTCCGCCGGACGTGGCCAGGGCGTCCACAGCACGTACGTCTCAGCCATGCGCGCTCCTCGACAGCCCGTGGTGGGCGCGCTCGACCAGCTCCTGGTAGTCGCCGTCACCGAGCTCATGGCGCATCGACGGGGGCAGTGGTCGGGCCCGCTCGAACCTCTGGTTGGACAGGTGCTTCTGCAGGAACTTGCGCATCTCGTGCGGCTCGTTTCTGTCCTTGCGCAACAGGGGGTTGACGTCGAGCGCCAACGCGAGGCCACGCGCGGAGATGCTCGCGTTGCGGACGGGGCGGTAGGAGAGGTCCGCAGACGAGGGGGACTCCAGACCCGCCCTCTGCATGAACCCGCGCAGCATGCTCTTCTGGCCCTCCATGACCTCCATGAAGTCGCCGACGAACACCCGCTCGCTCCCGAAGGCGGCGTCCAGCGCGTCCACCACCGGCTGCCACTGCCACGTGTGCGGCTCCAGCTCGGCGACCCACTCGTCGAAGCTGTGGCTCGCGCCCTCGTGGATGGTCTGCAGGTAGTACGACTCCGCGAAGTCAGCCACCGGCCGCACGTAGAAGACCACCCGGACGTCGAACCCCGTCGTCGCCGCGCGCAGTCCCTCGGCACACCGCCGCGCGTGGGGGTAGAGGCCGGGCTCCCCCGGGATGAAGGCACGGCCGAGGCTGTTCTCGTGGGAGATCACGAGGGTGTTGCCAGGGTTCGTCGCCTCCTCCGACTCGAGCCGGGACTTCAGGAGGCCGGGATCGCGCATGGGCACCTTTCCCCAGCCGATCAGCGTGTTGGTGTCGCTTCGGGGCACGTAGGTCAGATGGTTCGCCGTGCAGAACCGAGGGGTGTCCCTGAGGAACTTCTGCACGAGTGAGGTGCCCGTCTTGTGCGCGCCGACGTGCAGGACGACACGCGGCGGTGCCTGGTGGCCGTTCGTCATGGTCTGCTGGTCCGTTCGTCGGTGCCCACGCGCTCCCACGACGCCGGGACGGGGTAGAAGGTCTCGAAGAAGGACCGCACCATGCCCATCTGTGCCTCGAGATCGACGGTGGTCGAGTCGGTGTCGTTGAGGCAGTAGGCGTCGAAGCCACGACGCTCCGCGAGGTTGCGGAGCTTAGTCCGGGCAGCGGGGTCCGCGAGGTCGACGTAGGTGTAGGCGATCCCTCCGGGCACCGTGCGCCCGGTCATGAACGCGTAGTACTGCTGCAGGGACGCTGCGATGGAGATGTCCCGCGGGTGCCTGAAACGGCTCGCAGCCGTCCGCGCGAAGTCCTCCGAGTACTTGTCCTCCATCTCGTACAGGACGCTGCGGCGGTGCGGGTACGGAGCGTGCTTCTGCTTCTGGGTCACGTACCGGCCGAAGTCGCGCAGCATGAGCTGCCTGTTGTTCTTGGCCGCCGCCATGACGGGCAGGTCGCGGCGTGACGGCTCCCCGAAGGCGACCCTCGCCGGGGAGAGGAACATCTTGGCCAGCCCGTTGGCGTGGAAGAAGGTGGTGGGCACGATGGGGCGGCCGAAGAGCATGTCGTCGTTCAGGTAGAGGTAGTGCTCGGCGAGCCCGTCGATGTGGTGCAGCTGTGACTCGATCGCGTGGGAGTTGAAGGTCGGCAGCACGGTCGGGTCCGTGAAGATCTCCCGGTGGTCGACCACCCGGACGCGTGAGCTGGAGGTGTCCAGCCACGGGGGTACCTGGCCGTCGGTGACGAGGTAGACCTGCCGCACCCAGGGGGCGAACATCTCGACGGAGCGCAGCGAGAACCGCAGCTCGTCGCGACTGACGTACCGGGCCGCGTCCGCCGCGGCGGCGTTCAACGCCGTCGCGTCCGCCTTCCCCAGGTACTGGTCGCGCCGGGCCGACCAGACCGGGTCCGCCCCGTCGACCCAGGTGTAGACGATGTCGATCGGGAAGTCGATCTCGGTCGGGGTGACCACCGAGAACGGCTCGATCCCCCGGTAGGAGCGGTCACCGATCGTCACTCTCGTCGGCCGCGAGTCGATCGGCAGCTCCGTGGAGACCCTGTTCGGGCGAGGCGCCACCAGCTGCTTCGCCCCGTCGTCCTCGCGCCAGAACTCGAGGTCACAGGCCCGGTCGTCGGCGACTGTCAGCGCCCCCGACGAGTAGGCGCGGAACAGCCGCAGCACACCGGCCGTGGCGGCCGCCGGCGCCTCGAGCCCCCGGCGTACGAGGACGGCGTGCTCGAAGCTGAGACAGTCACGGCGCGCCAACCCCACGTAGACGGGCTGGTCAGCCCAGCGGGACGCCATCACGCGCAGCACCCTGTGGCGGTCTGCCTCCATGACGGCCACGGTGGTCTGGCTGAACGACTCGTTCTGCACGACGTGGTACTCGACGTCGGCCGTCTCGAGCGCGTCCACGACCATCTCGAGGTTGCGGTGCGTCACCACGGTCAGGCGTGGCCCGGGGAGCGGGGCGGCGAGGTAGCTCTCGCCCCACCGCCGTACGACGCGCAGCCCGGCGTCCTCCCCCAGCCGGCGCCGCGCCCGGGCCAGCGTGACCCGCCGGACGGCCCCCGGGACGGGGAGGCTCTGCGCGAGGACGGTCGGCAGCGGCAGCGCACGCTTCCTCAGCTCGTCCGAGCGACGCACCACTCTGGAGGGGACCCGGGGCGCGGCGCTGTAGCGGTACCAGCCGCGCAGCGCGGCCCGCACCCGCGTGCGGTTCTCCGCCGACCAGGGGAGGCGGGACCCTGAGGCCCTCGCGGGGCCGCGTCGTGACACGGTCACTGGGCGACCTGCCTCGCGCCGGCACGGTCGTCCGCCTTCTGCCGGGACCGGCGCGTGCGGTGGTCCCGCTGCCACGGCGTCACGTCCACGGCCTCCAGCGGGCGCTCGAACGAGCTGGCCATCGGGTAGTACGCGGCGAGGAACCGCTCGAGTGAGCGCGCCTGCTCCTCGGCGTCCACGCCGCTGTGGTCCGTGTCGTTCAGGCAGAACACGTCGAGGTGCCGGTCCCGGAGGAGCCGCTGGAGGCGCGAGGGGGTGAGCGGGTCGCACAGGTCGGTGTACATGTAGCGCAGCTCGCCGGGCACGGCACGCCCTGTGCAGTACGCGTAGTAGGCGTGCAGCGCCGACGGGATCGAGAGGTCCTGGTGGTTGCGGAACCTGCTGGCCGCCGTCCGCAGGAAGTGGCCCCGGAAGCGCTCCTCCATCTCGAAGAGGACGTCCCGGCGCTGGCTGTGCGGGACATGCTTGAGCTTGTGCGTCACGGTCACGCCGAACCCGTCCTCGACGAGCCGGCGGTTGTTCTTCGCTGCGCTCATCACGGGCGGGTCGTCGAGCTCCGCCGGACCCAGGTCGAGCTGGGCAGTGGACAGGAAGAACTTGGCCACGCCGTTGCCCTGGAAGAACAGCTCGGGGGGCACCGGACGTCCGAAGAAGAAGTCGTCGTTAAGGTAGAGGTAGTGCTGGGCGAGCCCCTGGATGTGGTGCAGCCGCGACTCGATGGCGTGCGAGTTGAACGTGGGCAGGCAGTCCATCTCACCGAAGATCTCCCGGTGGCTCACCACCCGGACCCGCGGGTTGGACGTGTCCAGCCAGGGCGGCACCTGGTCGTCGGTGACGACGAACACGGTCCGGATCCAGTCGGCATTGAGCTCCAGGGAGCGCAGCGAGTACTTCAGCTCGTCCCGGCTGACGTAGCGGGCGCTGTTGGCGGCGGCCACGTTCATCGGCGCCCGGCCGGCCAGCCGGAGGTGCCGGTCCTTCTTCGCCAGCCAAGCGGGGTCGCTGCCGTCCACCCAGGTGTAGACCGCGTCCACCGGGAACCCGACGTCGTGGATCGTGTGGTGGGCGAACGGCTCCAGCGTCCGGTACGTGTGGTGCCGGACACTGAGCGTCGCGGGACGTCGGTGCGCGCGCGGCAGGGTGGAGGCGACACGGTTCGGCCTCGGGGCCTGCAGCGTGCCGGCCTGGTCCTGGGTCCAGAACTCGATCTCGCAGCCGTAGGGGAACCCGAGCACGAGCCGCCCGCAGGGCGACGAGACGAGCCGGGTGACCCGCACGTACGGGACGTCACCGAGCCGGGCAGGCCGGAGCTCGTGGGCGAGGACGTGGCGCAACCGACCGCGGCCACCGACCGGGGACGACACGTACGCCGGGCGCCGGCCCAGCTCGCGGGCCAGCAGGAGCAGCACCGCTTGCCTCTCCCCGGCCGCGACCCCGATGCAGTGCCGCTCGTGCGACCCCGTGCTCACCCAGAAGTAGTCGATGCCGTGACGGTCGAGGACGTCCACGACGAGGTCGAGGTTGGCGCGTCTGACCTCCTCGGCCGACATCACCGCAACGCTGTCGCAGAGCCAGGCCCGGAGTCCGACCCCCTGGATGCGGACGCCCTCGCGCGCGAGCAGGGCGGCCTGCCTGCCGCGTAGCCGGCGTGCGGAGAGCCAGACCATGACGCGCTGGGCGTACGACGCACCGGCGTCGGTGGCACGAAGCCAGCGGTACAGCCAGGCCGGGAGGAGCCCCACGAGGCGCGCACGGAAGCGTCGTGGGGTGATCTGAACCGACTGCCTGAACACGGTCCCCCTCCGTGACCCCTGCGGGCCCATGCCGCGGGGCCACGCCCCCCGTGAGTCACCCCAGTTGAACGGACGGGCATCACCCCGGCCGGCGACGCCGGGCGACACCATGTACTGCTCGAAGTACTGCTCGAACCGTAACGAATAGCGGGGGGGGAATTCCGAGCAAACGGCAGTTTGACAGGAGACAACCAGGCGGCAGGGCTATGCCAACCGTGCGACCGCCGCGGCCACTCGTTCGTCGCTGGCGGTGAGGGCGATGCGGACGTGCTGGGCCCCGGCAGGGCCGTAGAAGTCCCCCGGGGCCGCCAGGATGCCGCGTCCGGCGAGGTCGGCCACGGTGTCCCAGCAGTCCTCGCCACGGGTCATCCAGAGGTACAGCCCGGCCTCGGAGTGGTCGACGCGGAACCCGGCGGAGGTCACAGCCGCCCTGAGCCGGCTGCGTCGGGCCGCGTAGCGGGCCCGCTGCCGCTCCACGTGGTCGTCGTCGCCGAGCGCGGCGACCAGCGCGGCCTGGACCGGCGTGGGCACCATCATGCCGGCGTGCTTGCGGACCGCCAGGAGCTCGCCGACCAGGGCAGGGTCGCCGGCGACGAACGCGGCCCGGTAGCCGGCCATGCTGGATCGCTTGGACAGCGAGTGGACGGCGAGCAGGCCCTCGCTCGACCCCTCGCACACCTCGGGGTCGAGCACGGAGACGGGCCGGGCCTCCCATCCGAGCTCGGCGTAGCACTCGTCGGACGCGACGACGGCGCCGCGCTCCCTGGCCCAGCGGACGACCTTGCGCAGGTGCTCGGGGGGCAGGACGCGACCGGTCGGGTTGGACGGTGTGTTGAGCCAGACCAGCCGGACAGGCCGCGGGCCGAGGGAGGTGAGCCCGTCCGCGGCGACCGCCTCGGCCCCCGCGAGCCTGGCCCCCATGTCGTACGTCGGGTAGGCGATCCCGGGGTGGACGACCACGTCACCCGGCCCGAGGCCGAGCAGTGTCGGCAGAGCCGCCACGAACTCCTTGGACCCGATCGTCGGCAGGACGCCCGCGGGGTCGACCTCGGCGGAGAAGCGGCGGCGCAAGTAGGACGCCACCGCCTCGCGCAGCGCCGGGGTGCCGTACGTCGCCGGGTAGCCGGGAGCGTCCGAGGCCGCCGCGAGGGCGTCACGGACGACCTGTGGGGTCGGGTCGACGGGCGTCCCGACCGACAGGTCGACGGCACCGTCGGGGTGCGCCCGGGCCCGCTCCGCGTACGGCGTGAGCCGGTCCCAGGGGAACTCGGGAAGCCGGGCCGAGCGCCGCGCCGCCCACGTCGGGGGCGGCGCGGGCGCCTTCTCGGGCCACACGTCGGTCAGGTGCTCTGCTCCTGCGGCGGGAGCTCGGCGATCAGGGGGTGGTCCTTCTCGATGAGCCCCAGCTTGGACGCCCCACCCGGCGAGCCGAGGTCGTCGAAAAACTCCACGTTGGCCTTGTAGTAGTCCTTCCACTGCTCAGGGGTGTCGTCCTCGTAGAAGATCGCCTCAACGGGGCACACCGGCTCGCAGGCGCCGCAGTCGACGCACTCGTCCGGGTGGATGTACAGCATCCGCTCGCCCTCGTAGATGCAGTCGACCGGGCACTCGTCGATGCAGGCCTTGTCCTTCAGGTCCACGCAGGGCTGCGCGATGACGTAGGTCACGTCGTGCTCCTCCTTGTCCAGGCGGCGCCACCGGCCCGGGTCAGCCGCCCACACCTAGTATCGCCGTGACCCCCAGGCGCTGTCGAAGCGCCTCTCGACCGTCTCACACGAGGAGCCCCCCGGTGCCCGTCACCCCCGCCGACGTGGGTTCGCGAGTCTCGGTCCGGCGGCGGCTGGGAACCCGCGAGGGCAGGCCGCAGTACGGGGACGTGGTGGGCCATCTGGAGTCCTGGTCGGAGGGGCTGCTGGGGATCCGGCGACGGGACGGCTCGGTCGTCGAGGTGAGCGAGGACGCCGTGGTCGCGGGCAAGGTCGTCCCCCCGACCCGGACGTACACGCGGCGGCCCCCCGCGGCCGCCGCCCGGCAGGACCTGACGGAGGCCGCAGATCTGGAGCGGGTCGCAGCGGCAGGCTGGCCCGCCGTGGAGACCGAGGTCCTCGGCGACTGGCTGCTCCGGGCGGCCGGAGGGTTCACCGGGCGGGCGAACTCCGTGCTCGCGATGGGCGACCCGGGCACCCCCGTGGAGTCCGCACTCGCCCGCGTCCAGGCCTGGTACGCGGCCCGGGGGCTGCCCGCACGTGCCCAGGTCGTCCAGGGTTCGCCGGCGGACGGCGGGCTGCGGGACGCCGGCTGGCGGGTGCCCGACGCCGGGCCGCACGGGCACGAGGTCCTCGTCCAGACCGCGGGCCTCGCCGACGTCGGGCAGGCGCTGGCGAGCCGAGCGGGGCTCGGGCAGGCCGCGGCCAGCCCCGCGCCGGAGGTCCGGCTCGACCCGGACCCGGACGAGGCATGGCTGCGCGTCTACCGGGGCGGTGACCCGCTCCCTCCGGAGGCCGTGCAGGTGCTCGCCGGGCACCCCCGCGTGCGGTTCGCCTCGGTCGGGGACGACCCGCGGCTGGCCGTCGGCCGGGTCGCAGTGGACGGGACGTGGGCGGGGCTCACCGCGGTGGAGGTGGTCCCCGCCCTGCGCCGGCGCGGGTACGCACGTGCGGTCGTCGCCGAGCTGCTCGGGTGGGCCGCTGACCACGGGGCGCGCCACGTCTACCTGCAGGTCAGCGCCGGCAACCCGGCTGGGCTGAGGTTCTGGGCACGGCTCGGGTTCCGCACCCACCACACGTACGTGTACCGGGTGCCGGAGGGGACGTGAGGCACGCGGGCCGCGTCGCCGTCGCGGGGCTCGTCGCCGTCCTCGGCCTGGGCTGCTCCGGCGGCACGGGTGTCTCTGGCGGCGACGGCGTCCCCGACGGCTCCGAAGGCGACCCTGCGGGCGAGGGCCCCGATCGTGGGCCTCGAACCGTCGTCGTCGGGGACGCGCCGCCGGTACGCGCCGAGGTGGCCGACTCGGCCGCGGAGCGGGGGCATGGCCTCATGGACCGTGACCGCGTCCCGCCGGGCACGGGCATGCTGTTCGTGTTCGACGGCCCGACGCAGAGCGACTTCTACATGTTCCGGACCCGGGTGCCCCTCTCCATCGCGTTCGTCGACGGGACGCGGGTGGTCGGCACCCGCGAGATGCCGCCGTGTACGGCTGACGCGCCTGAGGACTGCCCCACGTACGGCGTGGACGCGCCGTACACGCTGGCCGTCGAGGCCCCCGCGGGTCACTTCAGCACGGCCGGCGTGCGGACCGGGGACCGGGTGACGGTGCAACCGCCGTTACCCGGCACCCCACGTCGCAGCGGCTGACAGGCGGACGCGGGGACGCCCGGAGCTCACCCGCCGAGGATGGGCCCGCCACCGGAGGAGTCGCCGCCCCCGGAGCCACCTCCGCCGCCACCACCGCTGGGGCTCGACGTCGGCTCGTCGCTCGGCTTCGGCGGGGGCTCGCAGTGGATCTCGTCCGCCGGCTCGTAGTGGGTCTTGAACGTCTCGGTCTTGACCTCCTGCCCGTTCTGCAGGAAGTGGCGGTAGACCTTGATGTCGAAGCCCCGCACGCCGATCTGGTCGACGCAGGTCTTGCTGTCGTCGTGGATGGTCTTGTACGGCCGGACGTTGTAGCGGCCCGAGTCCGACGACGTGATCTCGTAGCGCTTCGTGCCCCACAGCGTCACCGTGACGGTGCTGTCGGTGTACGAGGTGTCGACGAGGATGCCGTTCGGCGAGTCGTTGCGGAACTCCATGTCCACCACCGGCCACACGACCGTGGCCTCACGGCCCTCCGGGTAGCGGCTGATGTAGAAGCTGTGCGGCTGGTGCTGCACGTCCTCCAGCCCGGCGAAGAACACGGCGTTGAACGTGGTCGTCGCGAGCTGGGAGACGCCACCGCCGTAGTCCTCGAAGAAGCGGCCGTCCTGGATGATCGTGCCCTTGGCGAAGCCGTTCTCCGCCGTGCGCTGGCCGACCTCGTCGTTGAGGCTGAACGAGTCGCCGGGCATGACGACGGTGCCGTCGATGAGGTCGGCGGCCCGGTGGATGTTCTGCAGCCGGTACGCCGCGTAGGGGTACGACGTCGTGTAGGTGGACACCCGCTCGGTGATGCCGAGCTGGTGGGCCTTCTCTGTGGTGAGCTCGGGCTCCGCCCGTGACAGCTCGACCGGGGCCCGTCGGGACCCGCTCTCGAGCGCGGCGAGCACGGAGCGGCCCAGCTCGTCCGGCTTGGCCGTCCTGCCGAGCTGGGCCGGGATGACCCGGGGCGAGCCGCCGACCACCTCGAACCGGGCGTCGCGCGGCTCGCCCTCGTACGGGGCCAGCTGCGAGGCGAGCGCCTCGCGCAGGTCCTTGCCCGCCACGTGCGGGACGAGCCGGCCGGGGTCCTTGGCGTCCGGCCTCATGCCGAGGTGGTCGTCGAGGTCGGTCGGCTCCAGCTCCAGGGTGCCGTCCCCCACCTCGAGCACGATGGAGTCGGACATCGCGGGCTCGGCGAACTCGGTCATCGCTCGGCGGACCTCGGCCCGGCTCACCTCGGGCTGGCTCGTCTTCGTCGGCAGCCGCACCTCGTCGTCACGCAGGTACGCCTGGCGCAGCACCTGGCCCGCCGCGGCGACGTCGACGACCTGACCCTCCTGGGGCTGCACCGCCTGCGCCTCGCCGTCGACGAAGCGCACGTCCCCGTCCCGCGCGGGACGGTCGGCACGCTTGGCCACCGCGGCAAGCCGCTCGCCCATCACCTGCTTGTCCACCCGGACGGTCGGGGTCACCCGCTGGTCGCCGAAGAGCATCGAGAGGAGGGCCACCGGGTTCAGCGGACGGTCGGACGCCTCCGCGACCGTGGCCGAGGTGTCGAGGGCCAGCCCCACCGCCTTCGGCTCGAGCTTCGCCTTCTGGTCGGAGACGTCCACCGTCAGCGGTGACTCCGCACGGTCGGCGAGCTCACGCTTCAGCGTCTGCTCGGCGGCGGCCGGGGACATGCCACCGATGTCCGCCCCAAGCACCTGCGTGCCGCGCGGGACGCCGTCCCCGACGAGCAGCCACGCGGTCAGCCAGGCGAGCAGGAGGGTGCCCGCCACGGCGCCGCCTACGGCGGCGAGGCGGGCTGGTGGCGACACGTCCTGCAGGTAGGCAGGCATGCGGGCAGAGAGTCGTCTCACGGTGGTCAGGCCCCCGAGGCCGGGTGGGACATCACGATCGCCGGTTGGGCCGACGTCATCGCGTCATCGTACGGGCGCCCTCTGGCTCCCTTTCAGGCGCGTCCGCCGAGGCCGTGGTAGCGGCCTGTGTAGTAGACGAGCGGCCGCGCGTCCGGCCGCGGCGTGGACACCCCGACCACCCGACCGACGACGATGGTGTGGTCACCGCCGTCGTACGCCGCGTAGGTCTGGCACTCCACCGCGGCCAGCGCGCGCCCGAGGATCGCGGCCCCGGTCCGGACACCACGGACGGTGAGCACCCCGTCGAGCTGCGTGTCCAGCGGACGCCCACGCGAGGCGAACCACACGGCCGCGTCCCGGTCGTCCTCGGCGAGCACGGAGACGGCCCATGCGCGCGAGGCGAGGATCGCACGATGGAACCGGGTGACCTTCTCGACGCACACGAGCACAAGCGGCGGGTCCAGCGACACCGACGTGAACGAGTTGGCCGTCATGGCGTGGTCGACACCGTCCGCGACGGTGGTGACCACGGACAGCCCGGTGGCGAAGCGCCCCAGTGCGCGCCGGAAGGCGTCCGCGTCGACGGTGGCCCCGGGCGGGGGCGCGGGGAGGGGCTCCGACGTCATCGCGCTCGACCCTATCGACGCGTGCTCGGCGGGGCGTCCGCGGCTCCGGGAGCGCCAGCGGCTCCGTCGGCGTCCTCGGCTCCGTGGGCGTCTGTCCGGGGGACGGGCCGGCGCAGGTCGCCGCCCACCCCGTCCCTGGCCCACCACTCCACGAGGGAGGGGACGTCCGGGGCCGCGACGACACCGAGGCCGGCGACGACGACGCCGAGCAGGAGGTAGGCGACCGACGTACCACCGGCGCCCACCACCAGGTCGCCCTCGGGACGCGGGAACGCGAACGGCAGCGTGCACAGCAACCAGCCCAGGGCCGGCAGGGCGGCCCCGAGCCGGCCTCCGGTGACCACGCCACCACCGACCACGACCACCGCGAGGACGCCGAGGACCACCGGCAGCAGCAGCGGGAGGCGGGCGCCCATGACGTCGAGGGGCACGGCGTGCAGGAAGGCACCGGCCACCCCGAGCAGCGCTCCGGCGAGCGCGAGCCCGGCGTAGCGGAGGACACGCACAAGAGGCCCCAGCACGCTGCCAGACTACGAGTCCTGGCGGGCCGACCCGTCGTTCCGGTGATCACGAAGGTCGACCACGCGACCCCCGGCACCCGCGCCCGCCGCCCGCTCGAGGATGTCGGTGATCTCGTCGCCGACGAGCTCGTGACGGTCGAGCAGCGCGTCCCGCAGGGCCTCGACCAGATGGGCGTGCTCGGCCACCAGCTCCCCGACGTACGCCTTCTGCTCCTGAAGGACGCGCTCGACGGTGGCCCGGCCGTCCCGGTCGGCGAGCACCCGCCCGACGATGTTGGTCGAGGAGATCGCGCTGCCCTGCACGGCCGCGTACGAGACCAGCGTGCCGGTCATGCCGCAGGCGCCCACCATCTGGGCGGCCACGCTCGTCGCGTACAGCAGGTCGCCGCCGGGACCGGTCGAGACGTCGCCGAAGAACCGCTCCTCCGCGCACTGGCCGGCCATGGCGATCTGGATCAGCCCGTACATCTCAGCGCGCGACCGGGTGTAGACGTCCTCGCGGTCGCCGTGGGCGAGCAGCCCCAGCGCGTCCCGGCGCTTGACGATGGTCAGCACCTCGAGACGCCGGTGCGGCGCCACCAGCCAGGCGATGGCCGCGTGACCAGCCTCGTGCGTGGCGATGAGCCGCTTCTCGTGCGCCGTGTAGCCGACCGGCTGGCCGAGGCCCACCTCCTCGACGAGACGGGCCCGCTCCACGTCCGCCCACGTCATGGACCGCTCGCCGCGCCGCAACGCGTTGACCAGCGCCTCGTCGAGCAGGTGCTCGATCATCACCGGGGTGTAGCCCTGGGTGACCGAGGCCAGCGCGTCCCGCCGCTCGGACACGGCGAGGTCGTCCGCGTGTGACTTGGTCGCGAGGAAGTGGTCGACGAGCTCGCGGCGAGCCGTCTTGTCGGGCAGGTCGAAGGTGAGCCGGCGGTCGAACCGACCGGGACGCAGCAGGGCTGGGTCGAGGTTGTCCGCACGGTTGGTCGCCGCGATGAGCAGCACGTTGGCCCGAGCCAGGACGCGGCGCCGCAGCTGGCGTCCGGGCGGAAGGTAGAGGTTCACCCGGTCCGTGAGACTCGCGGCGAGCTTCCCCCATCCGGTCGGCTCGTCGAACGACTGCATCTGCACGAGCAGCTCGTTCACGACCCCCCCGGTGCCCTCCGACATCATGCCGTGCCGGACGCTGCCGTCCGCCGCCGATGCGGCTCCGACGTCCTCAGCGGCCACCCTGGCGGACGGCAGCCCGGCCAGGCCACCGCAGGAGGGGCTGCCGAAGAGACCCCCGAGGACGCCGAGGGCCTGGTCGCCGTGCGCCTGCATCGCGGCCATCCCGCCGCGCTTGACCGCGATGGCGTCGATCTCCTCGATGAAGCCGATGACGCCCCCCTCCCGCCGCGCGGTACGCCGCAGCGCGCGGAAGTAGGCCCGGATCTTGCGCGCCGTCGCCCCGTAGAACATCGACTGGAACGACGTGGCGGACACGAACAGGAACGGCACCCCCGCCTCGGCCGCCATCGCCTTGGCCATGAGCGTCTTTCCCGTTCCCGGCGCCCCCTCGAAGAGGAGCCCCCGTCGCGGCGTCCCGCCCATCTCCCGGGCGAAGGTCTTGTGCGAGAGGAAGAGGTTGAGCGACCGGACGACGTCCTCCTTGACCGGGTCCACGCCCTTGACGTCGTCCAGCCGTACGGTGAGCTGCTCCGGCCGGTAGAGCACGTGCGGTGAGCGTCCGGCCCCGACGTGCATCCCGCCGATGAGCAGGATGAGCAGAGCGAAGAACAGCAGCGGCATCACCAGCAGCCAGTCGATGTGGGGCACCGAGGCGGCCAGGACCTCCACCGGGTTGCCGCTGAGCAGCCGCCACCACAGGTACGCCGCGGGCACGGCGAGCAGGGTGGCCAGGGTGCGCAGACGGTGACGGCGCCGCTGCTCACGTGTCGCCCCGACGTCCGCGCCCGTGGCCTGCACGAGCCACGTCGCGGAGAGTGCTGACCCGACTACCACCGGTGTGCTGCCCTGTGCGTCCATCGCCGCCTCCGCAGGGTGCACCGGGCCGGCGGATGGGAGCACGTGCCGTGCCTTCCGATCCCTGTCCTCGACAGTGTCGCCGTCCCTGACGGCCGGGCGCGCCCCAGCACGTCGGGTTCCCGCGTGGGTGACACGAGATTCACCCGGACGGCTCACACTCCGCGACTCCGCGGTGTCAGGACGGCAGCTCGCCGAGCACCGCGTGCACGTCCACCAGCGCTCCGGACCGGTAGACGGTGATCTCCAGCCGCTTGCCGACCGCGTCCCCGAGCATGAGGCGCTGGAGCTCGCCTGCGGCCGTCACCGGTCGCCCGTCGACGTTGACGAGGACGTCCCCGGCCAGCAGCCCCGCCCCGGCGGCAGGCGAGCCCGGGACGACCTCGGCGATGCGCAGGCCGTGGGCACGCCCGACCCGGGACGCCAGCGACGCGGGCAGCGGGACGGGGACGCTGCTCACGCCGAGCCAGGCCCGGCGTACGCGGCCGGTGGCCATGAGCTCGCCCACGATGCGGCGGGTGGTGTCGTTGACGGGGACGGCGAGCCCGAGCCCGATGCCGGCCACGGCGGTGTTCACGCCGACCACCCGGGCGGAGGCGTCCGCAAGCGCCCCACCGGAGTTGCCGGGGTTGAGCGCGGCGTCGGTCTGCACGACGTCCTCGACCAGGCGCACGCTGCGCCCCGACCGGGTTGGGAGCGACCGGCCGAGCGCGCTCACCACGCCCGCGGTGACCGACCCGGCGAGGCCGAGCGGGCTGCCGACGGCGACGACGAGCTGGCCCACCCGCAGCCCGTCGGCGTCGCCGAGCACGGCCGAGGGCGGGCCGCTCTGCTGGGTACGCAGCACCGCGAGGTCGCTCAACGGGTCGGCCCCGACGACGTCGAAGCGGGTGTCGGTGCCGTCGGTGAACGCGGCACGTCCCTCGGCGGCGCAGTCCACCACGTGCGCGCTCGTGAGGAGGAAGCCGTCGTCGGTGATCACGAACGCGGACCCGGCCCCCTCGCCGCGCCGGCTCCGCACCCGCAGGCTGGCGACCGACGGCAGGAGCCGGTCGGCCACGGACGTCACCGTGCGGGAGTACGCGTCCAGGGCGGCGTCCACCTCGTCCGACGGGTCGCGGTCGGTCATGCCCCCTCAACGCCTGGAGACGGCCGGGCGATGCCCTTCCCGGGTTACGCCCTGGGCGTACGCGGGCGGCGGCCCGGCCTCACCGGCGGCCTTGCCCCAGCCCGCCGAACAGGTCGGACTCGCGGCCGGTCGCCCCGTCGAGCGGACCCTGCTCCCCGGCGACGAGCCGGAAGTACTCGGTGGAGAGGATCGTGAGGCCCACGTTGTTGCTCAGCGCGAAGAAGGGCCCGTCGACCGCGATCTGGGTCGCGTGCGCCCGCATCGCCGCGTTCTTGGCCTCGGTGTACGCCGCACCCTCGACGGCCGTGGTGACCAGCGCGTCGTCGATGGCGAACGGGAGGTCCTCCGCCTTCTCCACGCCGAAGAAGTCGGTCTCGCCGGCAGCCTTGAGCGCGTCGATGCCGGCCTGGAGGACGCTGCGCGGCACCGCCGACCAGTAGAGCTTGAGCACGTCCCACGGCTCGCCCAGCTCCGGCCGGAACGACCTGTCGGCGGCACGCTCGACCGCCCGCATCGTCACCCGGTGCGCCTGGATGTGGTCGGGATGGCCGTACCCGCCGTTCTCGTCGTACGTCACGACCACCTGGGGACGCACCTCGCGCAGGGTCGCGACGAGGTCGCCGGCCGCCTCGTCGAGGTCGGCCCGCCAGAAGCAGTGTGGCCGCTCGTTGCTCGGCTCGCCCATCATGCCGGAGTCGCGGTAGCGACCCGGCCCACCGAGGAACCGGTAGTCGTGGACGCCGAGCGCCTCCATGGCCGCGGCGAGCTCCTCGCGACGGTGCTCGCCGAGCGTGTCCTCACCGTCCGGCCCGAGGTGCTCGAGGGCGGGCACGAGGATCTCGCCCTCCTCGCCGAGCGTGCACGTCACCAGGGTCACGTGGACGCCCTCCGCCGCGTACCTGGCCATCGTGATGCCGGTGCCGATGGTCTCGTCGTCCGGGTGCGCGTGCACAAGCAGCAGGCGGCGCCGGTTGTCGAGGACGTCCATCTCCACGTGTGGCTCGAGCTGCTCGACCACCTCGGCGGCCTCGTCGAGGACGCGCTGCTCCCGCGTCACCGCACCCTCGCCGGGCTGGTCGCCCGCGCTTCCCGGCCCCTGCGGTGTCGTCGTCATGGCGGCCAGGCTACGGCCTGTCACGAGTCGTACGACCGCACTTGACCGCGTGACAGGATGCCCGCCATGACCACACCCGGGCCCGCCACCATGCCGTCCACCGGGGGGCGCGACGGCGACCAGATCTCGTTCCCCCGGCAGACCGCGCGGACGCGCCACTTCACGCTCGGCGTCCCCCGGGCCGCCACCGTGGCGCCGGACGGTTCCCGTGTCGCGTTCCTCCGCGCACCCGCCGGGGACGACCCCGCCACCGGGCTGTGGGTGCTCGACCTGCCCTCGGGCGGGGAGCGCCTCGTGGCCGACCCGGCCGCGCTCCTCTCCGGCGCAGGCGAGGAGCTCTCCCCGGAGGAGCGCGCCCGCCGGGAGCGCAGCCGCGAGGGCGCGGCAGGCGTGGTCGGGTACGCGACCGACCGGGACGTCACCCTCGCCGCGTTCGCCCTGTCCGGGCGGCTGTGGGTGGCCGACCTGGCCGGTGACGGTTCGCCCCGGGCGTGCTCCACCGCCACCCCGGTCGTCGACCCGAGGCCTGACCCCACCGGCACGCACGTCGCGTACGTGGCGGCGGGCACGCTGCGGGTCGTCGGCGTGGACGGTGCGGACGACCGCGCCCTCGCCGCCCCAGACGGACCGGACGTGACCTGGGGGCTCGCCGAGTTCATCGCCGCCGAGGAGATGGACCGGCACCGCGGCTTCTGGTGGTCCCCCGAGGGTGACCGGCTGCTCGCCGCACGGGTGGACGAGTCCCCGGTGCAGCGCTGGCACATCGCCGACCCGGCGAACCCCTCCACCGCACCGGTCGAGGTCGCGTACCCCGCGGCGGGCACGCCGAACGCCGAGGTCCGGCTCGCCGTCCTGAGCCTGGACGGCACACGGGTGGACGTTCGGTGGGACGCCGACCGCTTCCCCTACCTCGTGACCGCGTCGTGGACGTCGCACGGCGACCCGCTGCTCCTCGTCCAGACCCGTGACCAGCGCACCACGCAGACGCTGGCACTCGACACGGCCACCGGAGCCACCCGCGTGGTGCGCGAGGACACCGACCCGACCTGGCTCGAGATCGTCCCCGGCGTGCCCGCGTGGGCGCCCGGAGGACGCCTCGTCCACACCGTCGACGCGGACGACGCGCGGCGGCTCGCGGTCGACGGCGTCCCGGTCACGCCGCCGTCGATGCAGGTGCGCGTGGTGCTCGAGGTGGGCGACGACGGCGTCCTCGTGTCCGCGTCCACGGAGCCGACCGAGGTCCACCTGTGGGACGTGCCCTGGCGGGGGGAGCCGACCCCGCTCACCACCCGGCCGGGCGTCCATGCCGGGCGGCGGGGCGGCGGACTCACCGTGGTCTCCCGCGCGTCCCTGGACGAGGCCGGGACGCACGTCACCGTGCAACGCGGCCGGGAGGAGGTGGCCCGGCTGGCGTCCCGCGCCCAGGCGCCGGTGCTGACTCCCCGGGTGAGCCTGCTCCGCGCCGGGGCCCTCGACCTGCGGACCGCCCTGCTGCTCCCGCGGGACCACGAGCCGGGGTCCCGGCGACTCCCGGTCTTGATGGACCCGTACGGCGGGCCGCACGCGCAGCGCGTCCTCGCCGCCCAGGCCGGGTTCCTCACCTCGCAGTGGTTCGCCGACCAGGGGTTCGCCGTGGTGGTCGCAGATGGACGCGGCACGCCGGGGCGCGGGCCCGCCTGGGAGCGCGAGGTCGCCGGCGACCTGGCCACACCCCCGCTCGAGGACCAGGTGGACGCGCTGCGCGCCACCGCCGAGGCCTACCCGGACGACCTCGACCTGGACCGGGTGGCGATCCGCGGCTGGTCGTTCGGCGGCTACCTCGCGGCGCTGGCGGTGCTGCGGCGTCCGGACGTCTTCCACGCCGCCGTCGCGGGTGCTCCGGTCACGGACATGTCGCTGTACGACACGCACTACACCGAGCGCTACCTCGGTACCCCGCAGGACCAGCCCGAGGCGTACGCCCACTCGTCGGTGCTCGCCGACGCCGCAGCCCTGTGCCGGCCGCTGATGATCGTCCACGGGCTGGCCGACGACAACGTCGTCGTCGCGCACACGCTGCGGCTGTCGTCCGCGCTGCTCGCCGCGGGCCGTCCGCACACCGTGCTGCCCCTGACCGGGGTGACGCACATGGCGTCGCAGGAGGTCGTCGCGGAGAACCTGCTGCTGCTCCAGGTGGCGTTCCTGCGGGAGGCCCTCGGTCCGGCCGCCTGACCACCGGCTCGGCCACGGGTACCGACCGGCTAGACGGGCTCCGAACCCGCGTGCACGACATCGCGGGCCTCGGCGAAGTGGCATGCGCTCGCGTGGTCCGAACCGGGTCTGATGACGAGCTCAGGGACCTGCGCGGAACAGATTTCCTGCGCCTTCCAGCAGCGCGTGCGGAACCGACAGCCGGACGGCGGGTTCGCCGGGCTGGGCACGTCCCCGTCGAGCACGATCTGGTCGCGCCTGCCGCGCAGGGTCGGGTCGGGCACGGGGACGGCGGACAGCAGCGCCTGCGTGTACGGGTGGGTCGGCCGGTCGTAGATCTGCACGTCGTCGCCCACCTCGACGACCTTGCCGAGGTACATGACCGCCACCCGGTCCGCGATGTGCCGGACGACCGAGAGGTCGTGCGCGATGAACAGGTAGGACAGCCCGAACTCGTCCTGCAGGTCCTCGAGCAGGTTCATCACCTGGGCCTGTACCGACACGTCCAGCGCGGAGACGGGCTCGTCGCAGACGATGACCTCCGGACGCAGCGCCAGCCCGCGCGCGATGCCGATGCGCTGGCGCTGCCCGCCGGAGAACTGGTGCGGGTACCGGTTGACGTACTCCGGGTTGAGCCCGACCACCTCGAGCAGCTCCTGCACCCGCGTACGGCGGCTGCCCTTCGGCGCGACGTCCGGGTGGATCTCGAACGGCTCGCCCACGATGTCGCCCACGGTCATGCGCGGGTTGAGCGAGGTGTACGGGTCCTGCAGCACGATCTGGATCTGGCGGCGCAGCCGCCGCAGCTCCCTCTTGGGCAGTCGGTAGATGTCCCGGCCGTGGTAGAACACCTCGCCGGCGCTCGGACGCTCCAGGACCAGGAGCAGCTTGGCCAGCGTGGACTTGCCGCAGCCGGACTCGCCGACCAGGCCCAGCGTCTCACCGCGGACGAGGTCGAACGTGACCCCGTCGACGGCCTTGACGGACCCGACCTGCCTGCGGACGACGATGCCCTGGGTCAGCGGGAAGTGCTTGACCAAACCCTTGACCTCGAGGATCGCGTCACCGGTGGTCATCGAACACGTCCTCGGAGAAGTGGCACGCGCTGGTGCGGTCACTGCCGACCAGGGAGAGTGCCGGTTCGTCCGTCGTACAGACGTCCTGGGCACGCCGGCAGCGCGGGTGGAAGGCGCAGCCGGGCGGGATGCGCGCCAGGTTCGGCGGCTGCCCCGAGATCGTGGTGAGCTTCTGCCCCTTGAGGTCGACCCGGGGGATCGAGCTCAGCAGGCCCTCCGTGTACGGGTGGGCGGGGCGCTGGTACAGGTCCACGACCTCGGCCGCCTCGACGATCCTCCCCGCGTACATGACCGCGATGCGGTCGGCGACGTCCGAGACGACGCCGAGGTCGTGCGTGATGAGGATGAGCCCCATGTCCAGCTCGGCCTGCAGGTCGGCGAGCAGGCCCATGATCTGGGCCTGCACCGTCACGTCCAGCGCGGTGGTGGGCTCGTCGGCGATGAGGATGTCCGGCTCGAGTGCCAGCGCCATCGCGATCATGACGCGCTGGCGCATGCCGCCGGAGAACTGGTGCGGGTAGTCGTGCACGCGCTCCCGCGCGGACGGGATCTTCACCCGGTCCATGAGCTCCGCCGCCTTGGCGAACGCCTCACTGCGGGACACGCCCTGGTGGACGCGGAACATCTCGCCGATCTGGTCGCCGACGGAGAACACCGGGTTCAGCGAGGACAGGGCGTCCTGGAAGATCATCGCGATCTGCCGGCCGCGGACCGCGCGCCGCTCGTCCTCCGGCATCTCGAGCAGGTCCTCGCCATGGAACCTGATCGCGCCCTCGGTGACGTACGCGGGCGGGCTGTCGAGGATGCCCATGATCGCCTGGGCCGAGACCGACTTGCCCGACCCGGACTCGCCGAGGATGGCGAGCGTCTCCCCCGCGGTCAGCGTGTACGAGATGCCGTTGACGGCCCGGACGACCGCGTCACGTAGGCGGAACTCCACGTGCAGGTTGTCGACCTCGAGCAGCGGGACCGCGCCCGGGCCCTCGCCGGAGCGCCTGGCGTTTTCCGCGGTCGGGTTCGTCGTCGAGGTCATCGTCACCGCAGCTTCGGGTCGAAGGCGTCGCGGACGGCGTCGCCGAGCATGATGAAGCTCAGCACCGTCACGGACAGGAAGACGGCCGGGAAGAGCAGCAGGTGCGGCGACTCGAGGAAGTAGTTCTGTGCCACCTGGATCTGCAGCCCCCAGGAGATCTCCGGCAGCTGGAGCCCCACGCCGAGGAACGACAGCGTCGCCTCGAGCGAGATGATGATGCCGACCGTGACGGTCGCGTACACCATGACCGGCGTGACCGCGTTGGGCAGGATGTGCCGCCGCATGATGCGCAGGTCGCTGGCGCCGAGCGCCCTGGCGGCGTTGACGTAGTCCATCTCTCGCGCGGCCAGCACGGACGAGCGCATGAGTCGGGTCATCGTCATCCAGCCGAGGACGACGAGGACGCCGGCCACCAGCCCGACGCTGCGCTCGGCGAAGACACTCAGCATCACGAGCGCGCCCAGCACGAACGGCATCCCGAAGAAGACGTCCGTCACCCGGGAGATGACCGCGTCGACGATCCCCCCGTAGTAGCCGGACAGCGACCCGAGCAGCACGGCGACGAGCGCCGAGACCACGCTGACGGAGATGCCGATCACGATCGACGGCCGCGCCCCGTAGATGACGTTCGCGTAGTAGTCGCACCCCTGGACGTCGAAGCCGAACCAGTGCTGCGCCGACGGGCCCTGCTGGCTGCGGTCGAGCGTGCAGGCCCGCGGGTCCGCGTTCGTGAACAGGCTCGGGACTGCGGCGATCGTCACCATGAGCACGATCACCGTCATCGAGAGCAGGAACACCGGGTTGCGGCGCAGCTCGCGCCACGCGTCCGAGCCGAGGCTCGCCCGGCGTCCGGAGATCTCGCCGGCACCCAGCCCGGCGACCGCGCCGGGAGTGCTCGACGCCGGGTCGGAGCGCTGCTCGAGCGTGTCACTCATAGCGGATCCTCGGGTCGAGAAGGCCGTACGCCACGTCCACGACGAGGTTCGCCAGCAGGAAGAGCAGGACGAGGGCGGTCGCGATGCCCACGACGACGGTGCCCTCCTGTGCCTGGATGCCCCGGAAGATCTGCTGGCCGATGCCCGGGATGTTGAACACGCCCTCGGTGACGATCGCGCCGCCCATGAGGTACCCGAGGTCGACCCCGAGCAGGGTGACCACCGGGATGAGGGAGTTGCGCAGAGCGTGCCGGCCGACGACCCGCCGCCGGGTGAGCCCCTTCGCGATCGCGGTCCTCACGTAGTCCGCGCGCAGGTTCTCGACGAGGCTCGTCCGGGTCAGCCGCGCGAGGTACGCGAGCTGGATCGAGGCGAGCACGAGTGCGGGTAACAGGTAGCTCTGGAAGCCCTCGGTGATCCCCGCGACCGGGAACCACTGCAGCTTGACGCCGAGCAGCAGCTGCGCCGTGTAGCCGAGGACGAAGATCGGCACGGAGACGACGAGCGTCGTCGAGACGAGCACGAGGTGGTCGAGGAAGGTGCCCTTGCGCAGGCCGGCGAGGATGCCCGCCACCAGCCCGATGACGATCTCGAACCCGAACGCCAGCAGGGCGAGCTTGGCCGAGACGGGCCAGGCCTCGGCCATGATCTCCGCCACCGGACGCCCGTTGAAGCTCGTGCCGAAGTCCCCGTGCAGCAGCCCCCAGACGTACTTGCCGTACTGGACGACGAGCGGGTCGTCGAGGTTGTAGCGGTCGCGCAGCTCGGCGTAGAAGGCCGGCGAGAGCGCGCGGTCTCCGGAGAGCGCGCGGATCGGGTCGCCCGGCAGGGAGAACACCATGATGAAGATGAGGAACGTGGTCCCGATGAACACCGGGATCATCTGCAGCAGCCGTCTCGCGACGTACCGCCCCATCGACACCTCCTGCTCGTTCCCCCGGCGGGCTCTCGGGTCCGTGGTGGCCCTACCGGTTGACGGTGATGTTCTCGATGTCCGTCGAGGTGAACGCGTCGATGACGACGTTGTCGACGTTGTCCGAGTAGGCCGCCTGGACCTTCTGGTGGAACATCGGGATCACGGGCATGTCCTGCAGGATCAGGTCCTCCGCCTGGTTGTAGTACTCGATCCCCGCCTCGATGGTCGGCGCGGAGTTGCCCTTCTCGATCAGCTGGTCCACCTGCGCGTTGCTGTACTCCGAGGCGTTCGACGAGCCGCCCGTGCCGTAGATCGGCTCCAGGTAGTTCTGCGGGCTCGGGTAGTCCATGATCCAGCCGAGTCGGAACGGGCCGGTCGCCTTGTCGGCGTCGAGGTCCGCGAGGTACTCGGCGAACTGCTTCTGCTTGAACACGACGCTCTTGATTCCGAGGTTCTGGCGCAGGTTGTTCGCCACGGCCTGCATCCACTGGTCGTGTCCCGAGCCCGCGTTGAACCACAGCTCGAGCCTGCCGTCGAAGCCGCCCGCCTTCTCGAGGAGCTTCTTCGCGCCCTCGGGGTCGTACTCACAGGAGTCCCCACAGGGGTTGGCACGGCTGCCTGCGACGACCGGAGACACGACAGACTTCGCCGGCGTGTACGCGCCGTTGAAGATCTGGTCCACGATCGACTGGCGGTCGATGGCCATCGAGAATGCGCGACGCAGGTCCGCGTTCTTGAAGCGGTCGTCGTAGAGCGGGAAGCCGATGTAGGTGAAGTTCGAGGACTCGCGCTCGATGAAGCGGTCCGCCATCTTCGCCTTGGCGTCGTTGACCTTCTCGGGCGGAAGGGTGTCCATGACGTCGAGGCTGCCGGCGAGCAGGTCGTTGTACGCGGTGTTCACGTCGGTGTAGATGCGGAACTCCACCGCGTCGGACTTGGGCGCCGCACCCGCGTAGTCGGCGAACTTCGTCACGTTGATCGCCTGGTTGTGCTGCCAGGTGCCGTCCATCTTGAAGGGACCGCTGCCGATCGGCTTCTCCTCGCACGCCTTGAGGTCGTCGAGGCAGGCCTTGGCCATCGGGTAGAAGGCGGTGTACCCGAGCGAGAGCGGGAACTGGCTGAAGGGGGCCTTGAGGGTCACCTTGAGCGTGTGGTCGTTGACGGCCTCGAGGCCCGACATCTTCTCGGCCTTGGGTTCCTCGCCCTCCTTCTCCGTCTGCAGGTCGTCGAAGCCCTGCACGTTCTCGAAGAAGTAGGAGTTGCCGTTCGCGTTGGGGGCGTACGCGGTGAAGTTCCACGCGTCGACGAAGGACTGGGCGGTGACGGGCTCGCCGTTGTGGAACGTCCAGCCCTTCTTCAGCTTGATCGTCCAGGTCTTCTGGTCGTCCGAGGTGATGCCGTTCTCCTCGGCGATGCCGTTGTAGACCGGCTGGGACGTCTGCGGGTCGTAGTTGATCAGCCCTGTGTAGAGCGCGTCGAGGACCTCGCCGCCGTTGGACTCGTTCGTGTTGCCGGGAATGAGGTGCTCCGGCTCACCGATGTAGAACGAGAACGCGCCACCGCCCTGTGTCCCACCGCTCCCGCCGCCCTCCTCACCACTGCTGCCACAGGCAGTGGCGACCAGGGCGAGCACAGCAGCGCCCACCACCCAGCGGGCTCGGACAAGTCCACGCATCTACGGCCTCCCAGGGCGTACGTGAGCCGTTCGGGTACGGGGGCACACCTTGGTGCGAAAGCAAGGATCGGGGAAAGGCTCGTTACCCACTCGTATCGCTCCTGGGACGGACCCGCGACGGACAGTGACGACGTCCCGCCCACGGACACGGACGCGACCGCCTGCTCCTCCAGGTCAGGGACCCGCACCGGGTATACCCCGCGGGTCTCTCGCGCACCCACGAGAACCCGCAGACCGGGCGTACGAGACATGTCAGGAGGCGGGACGCAGCGCCTCGATCGTCCGGATCAGGGGCAGGTCCGCGGGCAGCCACGGCACCTCGAGCCAGCTGCCGGGAGACAGCCAGCGGACGGCGAGGTGTTCCAGAGCCTCCGGCTCCCCCGAGACGATCTCCGCAAGCCAGACCCTGAGCACCCCGGCGGGCCCGATCGGCCAGTCGCCGCCGACCCGCTCGCCGAGCCTGACCTCGACGCCGAGCTCCTCGCGGCACTCCCGCACCAGCGCGGCCTGCTCGTCCTCGCCCGGCTCGACCTTGCCCCCCGGGAGCTCCCACCTGCCGGCGAGGTCGGGTGGTCCGGACCGCTGGGCGGCGAGCAGCCGACCGTCCCTGTCGAGGATGGCGGCGCCGACGACCCGGGTGCCGCCGGAGCCGCTCGGCGGCTGCTCCACGCAGAGCACTGTGTCACGACCCCCGAGGAGCCCACCCCCGGACGTGCCGCGACCTCGCCCGGGCGGGACGCCGCCGACGACCCGGGCCGCGGCGGGACGCCTCGGCGAGTGAGACCGGTATCACGCCGAGATTCGCTCTCGGGGCCTTCCCCGAGAGCCCGTACGCGGGACACACTGCAGCGGGCCCGCGCTCGTCCGGCAGAATCGTGAGCCCCTGACCTCGCGGAGGTACTCGCCAGCATGAGCCCGTCGGACAGCGTCACGCCCCCGCAGGTCCAGACCCCGGGGCAGGTCGAGGCGCTCGCCGCCGTCCGCCGTGCCCTGGCCGAGCTGGAACGCGCCGTCGAGCTGATCCGCAGCGGGTACGGCGACACCCTCGGCGTACGCCGGCTCCGCAGCGACGTCCGGCGGCTCGGCGAGGACCTCGACGAGCTGGGGCCACCCGGTGGCGGCATGGCGCAGCCGCTCCCCGGCCAGCCGCTCGAGGTGGTGCCCGACGGCGACTACGACCCCAGCCTGTGGGCGGACGCCGAAGACGAGGGGCTGGGTGGAGCCCGGCCCTGACCGCGTCCTACCGTGACGTCCGGGGTGTCCGGGCGTCGTGTCCGTACGCCCGAGCCGACCGAAGGACAGCGATGACCAGCCCGGGGGAGCCACGATGACGACGACAGGGATGCCGGCACGAACCGCCGTGCCCGCTCCCCCGACCGGTGCCCGGGCCGCGATCGGCCGGCGCACCCTGCGGACCGACCGCTGGTGGCTCCAGCCACTCGTGACCGCGTCGGTGCTGCTCGCGTTCATCGTGTACGCGACCTGGGCGGCCTTCCAGAACGCGGACTACTTCGCCGCCCCGTACCTCTCGCCGTTCTACTCGCCGTGCGTGGCCACGAACTGTGTCCCGGACTCCTCGCACCTCGGCCAGCCAGTCGGCGACTGGTGGGGCCTCTCCCCCGCCCTGCTCATCCTGGTCATCCCGCTCGGGTTCCGGCTGACCTGCTACTACTACCGCAAGGCCTACTAGCGGGCGTTCTGGCTGTCCCCGCCGGCGTGCGCGGTGGGTGAGCCGCACGGGCGGTACACCGGCGAGACACGGTTCCCGCTGATCCTGCAGAACGTGCACCGGTACTTCTTCTACCTGGGGCTGCTGCTCAACGTCATGCTGACGTTCGACGCGGTGGTCGCCTTCCGCGACGCCGACGGCGAGTGGGGGCACATGGGGCTCGGCACCCTGGTCCTGCTGGGCAACGCCGTCTTCCTCTGGCTCTACAGCCTGTCCTGCCACTCCTGCCGGCACGCCGTGGGCGGGCGTCTCAACCACTTCTCCCGGCACCCCGTCCGGTACTGGATGTGGACGCAGGTGTCGAAGCTGAACGGCCGCCACATGCAGATCGCGTGGGTCTCCCTCGTGTTCGTGGCCCTCACCGACCTGTACGTCCGCCTGCTCGCGAACGGCACGTTCGACGACCCCAGGTTCTTCTGACCGCACCGTTGTCCGCTGGAGTGACCGCATGACCGAGATGGAGCGCCACACCTACGACGTGGTCGTGGTGGGTGCCGGTGGTGCCGGGCTGCGTGCCGCGATCGCCGCCCACGAGGCGGGCGCGCGCACCGCGATCGTCTGCAAGTCGCTGCTGGGCAAGGCGCACACGGTCATGGCCGAGGGGGGCATCGCCGCGGCCATGGCGAACATGTGGCCGGAGGACGGCTGGCAGGTCCACTTCCGGGACACCATGCGCGGCGGCAAGATGCTCAACCACTGGCGGATGGCCCAGCTGCACGCGCAGGAGGCGCCGGACCGGGTCTGGGAGCTCGAGGAGTGGGGCGCGCTCTTCGACCGCCTCGACAACGGGCTGATCTCCCAGCGCGACTTCGGCGGCCACCGGTACGCCCGCCTGGCCCACGTCGGCGACCGGACCGGGCTGGAGATGATCCGCACCCTGCAGCAGCGCGCAGTGGCCCTCGGGATCGACGTGTTCATGGAGTGCACGGTGACCCGTCTGCTCCTGGACGACACCGCCGGCGACCGCATCGCCGGGGCGTTCGGCTACTGGCGGGAGAGTGGGCGCTTCATCTCCTTCTCCGCGCCCTCGGTCGTGCTCGCCACCGGCGGCATCGGCAAGTCGTACAAGGTGACGTCGAACTCCTGGGAGTACACCGGCGACGGGCACGCGCTCGCGCTTCAGGCCGGTGCCTCGCTGGTGAACATGGAGTTCGTCCAGTTCCACCCGACGGGCATGGTGTGGCCGCCGTCGGTCCGCGGCATCCTCGTGACGGAGAGCGTGCGCGGCGACGGGGGCGTGCTGCGCAACTCCGAGGGCAAGCGGTTCATGTTCGACTACATCCCCGAGTTCTTCAAAGGGGAGACGGCCGACAACGAGCCCGAGGCCGACCGGTGGTACGCCGACAAGGCGAACAACCGCCGTCCCCCCGAGCTGCTCCCCCGCGACGAGGTCGCCCGTGCGATCAACGCCGAGGTCAAGGCCGGGCGTGGGTCCCCCCACGGCGGCGTGTTCCTCGACATCGCCTCACGGCGCGACCCCGAGTTCGTACGGCGCCGGCTGCCCTCGATGTACCACCAGTTCAAGGAGCTCGCGGACGTCGACATCACCGCGGAGCCGATGGAGGTCGGGCCGACCTGCCACTACATCATGGGCGGCGTCGAGGTCGACCCGGACACGGAGCGCTCGCTGGTGCCCGGCCTGTACGCCGCCGGTGAGGTCGCCGGCGGGATGCACGGCTCGAACCGGCTCGGTGGCAACTCCCTCTCGGACCTGCTCGTCTTCGGGCGCAGGGCGGGCGAGCACGCCGCGCGCGAGGCCCGCGAGGCACGCGAGGCCGGCGGACGCGTCCCGACGATGGACGAGGGCGACCTCTCCCGGGCCGCGGACGACGCGCTTGCGCCGTTCCTCGAGGAGGGCGGCGAGAACCCGTACACGATCCAGCGGGACCTCCAGCAGGTGATGAACGACCTGGTCGGCATCATCCGTACGGGCGAGGAGCTCGAGACCGCGCTGGTGGAGCTGGGCCGGCTCAAGGAGCGGTCCCGGCACCTCGCCGTCGAGGGGCACCGCCAGTACAACCCGGGCTGGCACCTCGCCCTCGACCTGCACAACATGCTCCGCGTCTCGGAGTGCATCGCTCGGGCAGCGCTCGAACGGCAGGAGAGCCGCGGAGGCCACACCCGCAACGACTTCCCGTCCCCGGACCCCACGTGGGCCACGCTCAACCTGATCTGCCGGGAGAAGGGCGGCGAGGTCACGCTCACCCGCCAGCCGCTCCCGGCGATGCCCGACGACCTCGCCACGTTCTTCGAGGAGAAGTAGCCCATGCCCTACGACCTTCGGCTCCGCGTCTGGCGTGGGGACTCCTCCGGGGGCGACCTGCGCGACTACACGGTGAAGGCCGAGGAGGGCGAGGTCGTCCTCGACGTGCTGCACCGGCTGCAGGCCAGCCAGACCGGCGACCTCGCCGTGCGCTGGAACTGCAAGGCCGGCAAGTGCGGGTCGTGCTCGGCCGAGGTGAACGGCAAGCCGCGGCTGCTGTGCATGACGAGGCTCAACATGTTCGGGCCGTCGGAGACGATCACGGTCACGCCGCTGCGCACCTTCCCGGTGATCCGCGACCTGGTCACGGACGTGTCGTTCAACTACGAGCAGGCCAAGAAGGTCCCGGCGTTCCGTCCCAGGCCGCGCGAGGCGGACGGAACGTACCGGATGGCCCAGCAGGACGTGGAGCGCTCCCAGGAGTTCCGCAAGTGCATCGAGTGCTTCCTGTGCCAGAACACCTGCCACGTCATCCGCGACCACGAGGACAACAAGCAGGCGTTCGCCGGCCCCCGCATGTTCATCAGGTACGCCGAGCTGGAGATGCACCCGCTCGACACCAACGACCGGCGCCACCTCGTGCAGGACGCCGGCGGCCTGGGCATGTGCAACATCACGAAGTGCTGCACCGAGGTGTGCCCGGAGCACATCAAGATCACCGACAACGCGATCATCCCGATGAAGGAGCGCGTGGTCGACACCAAGTACGACCCGCTGGTCTGGCTCGGGAGCAAGATCGGCCGGCGTCCCGGCGCGGACGCGGGCCACGCCCTCGACTCCGGTGACGTCGGCGCCGCGGAACGTTCCGCACGGGCCAGGCTCGACCAGAAGTCCGGAGACAAGGCCGCGCTGGAGGCCCTCGAAGAGGCGCTCGTGTACCAGGGGCGCTTCGCGGAGGCGTCCGAGGCGACGCGGAGCACGCTGGGCCTGGTCCGCAAGCGCCGGGTGCCGCGGATGGAGGCCCTGGCGAACCACGCCTGGGTGCTGTACTGCGCGGTGGAGGCCGGCCAGGTCGCGCTGGAGGACGTGGCCGAGGAGGCGGACTCCTCCCTCGCCGCGGCTCAGGAGCTCGCGGGCACGGGAACCGTCCTGTCCAGCACGCACGCCCTCGCCCATGCCTGCCACGGCCGGTGGGCGGACGCCGAGCACACGGCCCGCGACTCGCTGTCCTGGGAGCGCGGCGCCCGTGAGCAGGCGGACGACCTGCTCACCCTGGCGCGGGCGCTGCTCGAGACGGGGCGCAGGGCGGACGCCGGCGCTGCCCTGCGTGAGGGGGAGAGGCTCTGGTCGTCCAACCCGCGGCTGCCGGGGCTCGTGGCGAAGCTGGAGCGTCCGGCGACCACCACAGGCTGACCTGACCCGCCGCTGGTCACAACGGGTCACACGCCCCCCGTCGACGACCCGGAGCCCTACCGCCCTCCTAGACTGAGCGCGACCGCCCCCTGAAGGACCGTGCCCGCATGCCTCGAATCAGCGTCGTCGTCCCCATCTACAACGTGGAGGACTACCTCGCCCCCTGCCTCGAGTCACTGGCGCAGCAGACCATGCGCGACCTCGAAGTGATCATGGTGGACGACGGCTCCCTCGACTCGAGTGCGTCCATCGCGGCCGCGTACGCCGAGCAGGACCCGCGGTTCCGGCTCATCCAGCAGGAGAACGGCGGGCTGGGGCACGCCCGCAACACCGGGCTCTCCCACGCGAGCGGGGAGTTCCTCGCGTTCGTCGACAGCGACGACGTCGTCCTGCGCCACGGGTACGAGCTGCTGCTCGGCACGCTGGAGGAGTCCGGCTCCGACATCGCCTCGGGCAACGTCCACCGGCTCACCTCGTCGGGCACCCGCAAGTCGCCGATGTTCGTCGAGACGTTCCGGACCAGGCTGCGCGGGACGCACGTCACCGAGTACCCGCCGCTGCTCAAGGACCGGACGGCCTGGAACAAGCTCTGGCGGCGCAGCTTCTGGGACGAGCACGACTTCCGGTGGCCCGAGGGCGTCCTGTACGAGGACATCGCGTTGACCATCCCCGCGCAGGTGCTGGCCCGCGCCGTCGACGTCGTCCGTGCGCCCGTGTACCTGTGGCGCATCAGGGACGGCGAGGAGGCGTCCATCACCCAGCGACGGATCGACCCCAAGGCGATCCGCGACCGCCACCTCGCCGTCGACACCGCGAGCCGGTTCCTGGCCGACCGGGGCGAGATCGGCCTCAAGCACCGGTACGACGAGGCGTGCGCGGCCCAGGACTTCCACTACACCCTGCAGCTGCTCGACCAGGCCGACGACGACTTCCGCGTCCTGTTCCTCGAGCTGGTGAACGACTACTTCGACCGGGCCCACCCCGAGGTCTTCGAGCCCTTGCGGTCCATCGACCGGCTCAAGTGGCACCTGATCCGCCGGTGGCGGCTGGACGAGGTCCTCGACGTCCTGCGGTTCGAGAAGGGCGCAGGGGTCTCCCGGCAGAAGGTGCTGGTGAGCCGGCACAGGCACGAGGGCGACTACCCCTTCCGTACGGACACGAGCCTCGACATCCCGCGCGACGTGTACCGGCTCGACCAGGAGCTCGCGATCAACGCGAAGGTCGAGGACGTCTGGTGGGAGGGCGACACGCTGAAGGTCGCCGGCTTCGCCTACGTCCGCTTCGTCGGGCTGCCCACCGAGGAGGCCGGCGCGGTGTCCCTGGTGCTCGAGCAGATCCGGGGCAAGGGGACCGGGCGACGCGTCAAGCTCGACCGCACCCGCGTCCGGCGGCCCGACGTCACCGCGCGGGCCGGGGACGAGAACTACAGCTACGACTGGTCGGGGTTCGTGGCGTCCATCCCCGTCGACGACCTGGCGCCACCCCGCCAGTGGCGCAACGCGACGTGGCGGCTCATGGTGACCGTGGAGGGCGAGGGTGTCACCCGGACACAGCACCTGTGGGCCACCTCCCCGGGCCGGGCGCAGCGCGCGGCCCCCCGGACGTACGGCGACGTCCGGATCTCCCCCAACCGCGAGGACGGCGGGTTCGCGGTCCGCGTCGAGATCGACCAGGCGCGGGTCGACCTCACCCACGTGGACGGTGACGTCGTCGAGCTGCACGGCACCCTGCTCGAGGGTGAGGTGGACGTGGCGACCGCCCAGCTCATGGTGTTCCGCCGGGAGGGCATCGCCACCCTGTCGTACCCGGTGGCCTTCGGCCGTGTCGAGCCGGATGCCGAGCACGAGGAGAGGCGCGGCTTCGTCACCCGGCTGCCGGTGGTCGGGATCCTGCGCGAGCTCGAGGTCGGCGACATGGCCTCGCACAACGAGCTCCAGGGCGAAGGAGTGGTCTGGGACCTGGGGCTGCGCCTCACCGGGGAGGGCGCAGTGATCCCGCTCCTCGCCCCGGACGACCTCTCCGGGGTGAGCCTCGTCGTCGAGGGGCGCGAGGTCCACCTGCACCGGACGCGCCAGGGTCGCCTCGCCGTCGTCGAACGGGGCTACCGCCCGGAGGTCACCGACCTCACCTGGGCGGCCGACGGGACGCTCACGCTCGAGGGTCGCTTCCGCGAGCCGACCGGGGCCGCGCACGAGATCCTCCTGGAGACGTCGGGCCTGGCGGAGCCGCGTGCCTTCCCGATGACCCGGAGCGGCGACGAGTTCCGCGCCACGCTCACCCCTGCCGCGGTCCCCTCGCTGGCCGGTGTCCTGCCCCTGACCGCCGGGTCGTGGAGCGTCCTCACGCGCCCGGTCGGCGAGCAGGGCTCGGGCACGCGGGTGACGATCGACCCCGCGCTGTTCCCCAGGCTCCCCCTGCCCTACTCCACCGGGACGAAGGATCTGCGGCTCGTCGACACCGACTTCGACAGCCTGCAGCTCACGGTCACGTCCGACCTGCTGCCGGACGAGCGAGGCGCGCACCACCAGTCCCGTCTCCAGCAGGACTACCCCACGTACGTCCAACGAGGGCTCCGCGACGCCGTCCTGTTCGAGGGCTACGGCGGACGTCAGTACGCCGACAACCCCAAGGCGATCGCCGAGGAGATGCTGCGCCGGGACACGGGCCTGGAGCTGCTGTGGACAGTCGAGGACGGTCAGACCAACCTGCCCGACGGCCTCACCCCGGTCCGCAAGAACAGCCCCGAGTGGTACGAGGCGACGGCCAGGTCCCGGTACGTCGTTGCGTGCACGTACCGGACGCTGCAGTGGTGGCTGACCAAGGCCCCCGACCAGGTCGTGCTGCAGACCTGGCACGGCGCCCCGTTCAAGCAGATCGGCTTCGACAGCGAGCGGATCGCCAGCCTCGCCGCACCGGACTACCTGGACCGGCTCGCCCGCGAGATCGACAGCTGGGACATCCTGCTCTCGCCCAACCCCACGGCAACCCCGGTCCTGCGCTCGGCGTTCAACTACTCCGGTGAGCTGCTCGAGAGCGGGTACCCGCGTACGGACGTCCTGCTCCGCCCGGACGCCGCCGAGCGTGGAGCCGCGGTGCGCCGAGACCTCGACATCCCCGAGGGCAAGACCGTCGTGATGTACGCGCCGACCTTCCGCGACGACCAGCGGTACGGCAGGCAGAAGTTCCGCTTCGACCCGCAGTTCGACGTGGACCTCGCCCGGGACGTGCTCGGCGACGACTACGTCCTGCTCGTGCGTACCCACCAGCGGGTCGTGGACTCGGTCTCGACGGGCGACGGCCGCTTCGTCCGGAACGTGTCCGCGTACCCCGACGTGAACGAGCTGCTGCTCGCGACGGACATGCTCGTCACCGACTACTCCTCGGTGATGTTCGACTTCGCCGCCACCGGTCGCCCGATGGCCTTCTTCACCTACGACCTCGAGGACTACCGCGATCGGCTGCGCGGCTTCTACTTCGACGTCGAGCGCCTGCCGGGGCCGCGCCTCGCCACCTCGAAGGAGGTGGTCGAGGCGCTCGCCGACCCGGCCGGGCTGAAGCGGGAGTCCGAGGAGGCGTACCGGGCGTTCACCCGGGACTTCTGCGCCTTCGACGACGGGCACGCCACCGAGCGCGTCGTGACGCGCCTCCTCGAGCGCTAGCCGCCCCGGTCAGCGCCGTACGGTGCGGCGGGCCTTGGTCACGACCCGGCGCGCCTGACGCCGCACGGCCGGTGGGAGCACGCGAGCCACCGCGCGGAGCTGGGGAATCCGGCGCGGGGTCTTCCCGTTCGCGCGGATGACCGGCCGCGCGCCCCGGGTCGCCGCGCTCTCCTGAGCGGACGGCGTGACCGCCTGCTTCTTCTTGCGGGGCTTGACCGCCACGATGGACGACTGCGCGACCTGCTCGGCCTCGGCGTACATGAGCGCGTACGCGGACCTGGCCTCGTCCAGCTCGGCGCGGGTGTGCTCGGAGTCGCCGCCCGGCTCCGCGAGTGCGCGCGTGTGCTCCCAGACCTGCTCGGCGAGCCTCTCGACGTGCGACGGCACCGCCAGGTCGGCCCACGACACCTTGGACCGGTGCAGGGACGGGTCGACGAACGCGTCGACCTGCGCGCGGGTCGCGTCCGGCACGTCGCGCAGCAGGGGCACGCCGAGAGCCTCCTCGACCCGCTCGATCTGGGTGGACCAGTCCGTGAGCAGGCTCTCGTACGCGACGAAGACCCGCGGTGCGGGACGGGTGGCCTGCTCGGCATGCAGCGTCACGTTCAGCCAGCCCGCGGTACGGCTGGCGTCGTTCTGCCAGGTGCCGTACCAGGTGACCGCGCTCCGTACGGCCTCGGCCGGGTGGCGCAGCGTGCTCACGTAGCAGACCCCGATGCCGAGCTCCGCGGCGCAGCGCTCCCAGAGCGGCAGGAACCAGGCGATGCGCGGGTCCTTGACGACGACGGTGTCCGTGCCGACGAACTGCACCGACAGCCAGGCCTTGAGCTGCTCGAGGACGTCGGGGCCCTCCGCCGCCGCGGCCGCGTTGCTGAACGCCGCCGGACGGGAGTCCCAGACCGTGACGCGCGCGGTACGCAGCAGCGGCGCGTGCAGGTCGACCACCCAGCGCGGCTCGCCGAAGCCCTTCGGGTTCGTGTCGTCCGCGAGGACCTCGGGCTGCGGGATGCGGACCCCGAGCTGCCCGAGGATGCTGGTGAGGAGGCTGGTCCCGCTGCGACCGATGCTCGTGACGAGGATCAGCCTCCGCTCGGGGGCGGGCTCGACCGGCTGCTGGCCACTGCTCACTGCGTTCCCTTTCCGGTGGCTGTCTCGTCCGGCATCCACACGTGGCGGACGACGCGCTCCGCGGCGTGGCCGTCCTCCAGCGCGCAGAAGCGGTCCCTGAAGGCCTTGCGCAGCCGGGTTGCCTCGGCCCCGGACTCCTCGCCCGAGCCGAAGATCTCCAGCAGCTGCTCCTCGGTCCGCGCCACGGCACCGGGCGGCTCCGTCATCAGGTCGAAGTACGTCCCCCGCATCGCGCGGTAGACCTCCCAGTCGGGGGCGTGCACGACGATCGGGCGGTCGAGCACCGCGTAGTCGAACATGATGGACGAGTAGTCCGTGACGAGCACGTCAGCGGCCAGGCACAGGTCCTCGACCGACGGGTGGGACGCCACGTCGAGCACGCGACCGGCCCGGTGCAGCGCGGCGAGGTGCTCGTCGGCCCCGTAGAAGTAGTGCGTGCGCGCCATGAGCACGTAGTCGGGGCCCAGCGCGTGGGCCACGCGGGCGAGGTCGAGCACAGGGACGTACCCCTGCGTGTACTCGCGGTGGGTCGGCGCGTACAGCACGGCCCGCTGGCCCGGCTCGATGCCCAGCGCCTCGCGGCAGCGTCGTACGTCGTCGGCGCTCGCCGTGACGAGGACGTCGTTGCGCGGGTACCCGGTCTCGATCGAGGTGAACCCGACCGGGTAGACGCGCTCCCAGATCTCGGTCGAGAACGGGTTGGCGGACACGCTGAGGTCCCACCGCGCGCAGCGGACCATCATCTTGCGGAAGTTCAGCCGCGCCGCGCTGAACGGGGCGTCCCGCAGGTCGAGGCCCATCTTCTTCAGCGGCGTGCCGTGGTGGGTCTGCAGGTGGACCTGCCCGTCGCGCTTGACGAAGTCGTTCGGGAAGTTGACGTTGTTCACCAGGTACTTCGCCCGGGCGAGCACGCGGTAGTACTCCCGCGTGCCCGACACCACGTACGGGACGTCATCCGGCATCGACGACGCGTGCTGCCTCTCGACGATCCATACGGACCGCAGGCCGGGCACCATCTCCTTGGCCTTCCGGTACACCGCGGCCGGGTTGCACGCGTACCCGCGGTACCAGTACGCAGCGAAGACAGCGAGGTCCTCCTCCAACGGCTCGCGCCGCTGGGCACGGTAGTAGCGCTCGAGCGAGGAGCGCTGCCACTGCCGCGACCGGCGGGCGCGCCACCCGGCCACCTGCTGCTGCCGCTTGCGGAGCCCGCGTCGACGCTCTGCCGCCCAGCCGATCGAGGTGAAGCCGCGGTAGCTCCCCCGGCGGATCGCCTCGAGCTGGAGCTTGAGCAGCCGACCCTGCGGCGCCTCATCGGCGGGGACGTGCGTGCGCACGCTCTCGGACATGCGCGCGAAGAATGCGGGACGGTCGGCCTCGGGCAGGCCCTCGAGCACGGAGACGTACCGGCGCACGAGGCCCCGCACCGCGACGGGACGCCGCGCGGCGACTGCGCCCCCGTGCTGCTCCAGGAAGGCGAACACAGCGTCGGCCTCGGCGAAGACGTCCTCGGGCGCGGCGTCCTCGCCGACGTCCCTGCGCGCGTCACGGAGCTCGCGCCGGTGGTAGCAGTCACGGTCCAGCAGGGCGACGCGCTCGGCCGCGAGGGCGAGCGGGTACGTCACGCCGAGCGGCTCCCGCGCGCGGCCGCCGAAGCGCAGGCCCAGCCGCTGCAGGTGCGCCCGCCGGGGCACGGCGGTCCAGAGGGACCCCACCAGGTCGGTGAGGTCGGGACGCTTGTCGAGGGTCAGAGCCTGCTTCGGCTTGGCCCCGGCGAGCAGAGGAGCGTACGGGCTGGGGCGCAGCTGGCCGGCCCAGTCGACCCGCTTGTGGCCGACGAGCAGGACGTCGGGTCGCGCCTGCCCGAGCCGCTCGATGACCGCGGCCACCGACCCCGCGGGGAGGTAGTCGCTGGGCTCGACGAACCACACGTGGACGGCGGTGGCCATCTCGGCGGCGAGGTCACGGGCCTCGGGGAGGCCGACCCGCTCCGGCAGATGCCGGACCCGCACACGGGGGTCGGAGGCCTCGATCTCGTCGAGGATCTCGGGCGTGTGGTCGGGAGAGGCGTCGTCGACCACCACCACCTCGACGTCCTCGGGCGACTGGTCGAGGATCGAGGTCAGGCACTCACGGACGAAGGCCTGCCCGCGGTGGACGGCGACGAGGAAGCCGAGACGTGGGGCCCCCACGCGAGACCCGCCGGACGCTTCTGTCGGGGGGCCGTGCGGAGAGGAGGACGAGTCGGCGGGGGGCGGCATCCCAGAGAGGATAATGGACCGCACCTTCTGGTCCCGGTCGGGTCCCGGGCCCGAAACGGGCACAACTGACCTGGTCAGACGGGCTCTTCCTCGCCCTGCTCCTCACTCGCCTCGGTCACGTGGTCGCCCTGTCCGTCCGCTGCGGGAGCGGTCCGCTCGTCGTCCGGGTCGTCGTCCGGGGCGTCCCCGTGCGGGGTCTCCTGCGAGATGCTCGTCGCCCGCACGGTGTGCTCGACGGGCTCGCCGAGAAAGACCCGGCGAACGAGCCGCTCCGAGGCCCGCCCGTCCGCGGACTCGCAGAAGCGCTTGCGGAACTCCTGCCGTGCGCGCGTGGCGGCGTCACCCCACGCGCGGCCGGAGACGAACGCGTCCGCCAGCCCCTCCTCGGTGGTCTCCACCACGCCGGGCGCCGCCTCCATCAGGTCGAAGTTGACCCCCCGGCAGCGGACGTACGTGTCCCAGTCGTTCGCGTACACGACGACCGGCCGGTCCAGGACGGCGTAGTCGAACATCACCGACGAGTAGTCCGTGAGCAGGACGTCGGAGGCGATCATCAGGTCCTCGATGCTCGGGTACGCCGAGACGTCCTTGACCCGACCCTGCTCGACCAGCCCGGCCAGCCGCGCGGAGGCCCGCAGGAAGTAGTGCGCCCGCACGAGCAGCACGTAGTCGTGCCCGAGCCGGTCGCAGAACTGGGCGAGGTCGAACTCGGGCTCGAACCCGTACCGCCAGTCGCGGAACGTCGGGGCGTACAGCACGGCCTTGGTCGACGGCCCGATGCCGAGCCTCTCCCGCAGGTGGGCGTACTCCGACCCGTCCGCGCGGACGAGGCGGTCCGTGCGGGGGTAGCCGGTCTCAAGGGTCTCGTAGTCCGAGGGGTACGAGCGCTCCCACACCTCGGTGGAGAACCGGTTGGACGAGAGCAGGTAGTCCCAGCGGTCGCACCGCTCGAGGAGCCTGTCGAAGTCCATGCCTGCCGCGCCGACCGGGTTGGCCTGCAGCTCGATGCCCATCTTCTTCAGCGGGACGCCGTGCTGGGTCTGCACGTGCACCTGGCCGGGGCGCTTGACCAGGTGGTTGGGAAAGTTCGTGTTGTTCACGAAGTACGTGGCCCGGGCGAGGACCTGGTAGTAGCGCCGCGACCCCGGCAGCACGTAGTCGACGCCCTCGGGCACCGTCCCGACGTACTGGGGACTGACGACCCACACCCCGCGCACGTCAGGTGCCAGCTCGCGGGCCTTCTCGTAGATCGCGGCCGGGTTGCAGGAGTAGCCCCGGTACCAGTACGCCGCGTACACCGCGAGCTTCTCGTCCAGCGGCCGGCGCAGCTGCGCGCGGTAGAAGGCGCGCATGCCGCGGTGCTTGAGGCCGTTGAGGTGACGCCTGGTGGTGGTACGCGTCCGACCGAGGCGCGACCGGGTGGCGCGCTTGGCGCCCGCCGCGACCCGCAGCGCCCGGAAGGCCCGGTAGTCGTCCCGGGCCACCGCCTTGATCTCGAGCCCCTTGCCGCCCGACGGCGGCGTGTATCCCGCGGGGACGAACCGGCGGTAGTGCGCGGAGGCCCGGTGGAAGAACTCCTCCCTGGCGCTGGGTGGCAGCCGCTGGGGGCTGGTGAGGATGTGCAGGCAGTGGTTCGCGTTGCGGCCGAAGATGAACGTCCGCCAGCCGTCCAGCTCGGGGTGCCGGTCGAGGAACGCGAACACCCGCTCGTACTGGGCGAAGATGTCGAAGTGCTTGCGGCTGCGGCTACGGAGGATGTTGCCGTGGCGCCGCTGCCGGTAGTGGATGCACACCCGGTCGAGGACGGCGATGCGCTCGGCCGCGAGCAGCGTCGGGTACGTCCAGGGGGTGTCCTCGTAGTACCCGGGCGGGAAGCGGAACCCGTGACGCTCGACGAAGTCCCGCCGGTACACCTTGTTCCAGACGATCATGAGTAGCCGGAGGAGCTCCGGCCTCTCGTCGATCCGGAAGACCTCCGGCCCCTCGTCGCCGAGCAGGGGCGCGAGCTTGTTGCGTGCGACCCGGTTGTTCCAGTAGGTCCGCGCGTAGTCGAAGATCAGCACGTCCGGCCCGGCGGTCTCGTCCAGGCGGTCGGCGATCGCCTGCAGCGCACCCGGGGTGAGCGTGTCGTCGCTGTCGACGAACATCAGGTACTCGCCGGTGGCCACCTCGATGCCGGCGTCCCGCGCCGGGCCCAGGCCGACGTTCTTCGGCAGGTGGAGGACCCGCACCCGCGAGTCGAGGGCCGCGTACTCGTCGAGGATCTCCCCGCTGCCGTCCGGGGAGCAGTCGTCGACCGCGATGAGCTCGAAGTCGGCGTACGACTGGGCGAGCAGGGAGTCCAGGCACTCCCTCAGGTACGCCCGCACGTTGTACGCGGGGACGACGATGCTGAACTTCGTCGCTGTCAACTGCCCAGCACTCCTACACCCGGGCGGACGCCCGCGGTCGATGACGGGTGGTCAGACGGCCTCGGACGCAGTCTCCTCCGATGGCGCCCCACGGTAGCCCCAGGCGGCGGCCGTGTGCCGAAGGGAGGCCGGCAGCGCCCCGCTGCCCTGCAGCGGGCGGGCCTTCTGCACGCGGCCCGACTTGATCTGTTCGCCCCAGTCGCCCAGGCCCGGGCGGAAGTCCCCGTGCGCCGCCTCCCCGTACTCGAGCATGCCGGGCTCCCACGCGACCTCGAGGTACTCGCAGATGCGCCGGGTCTCGCGCTCGGGGTCCTCGGTGAGGTCCTCGTACCGGACGGCGACCCCCGGACGTGACCGCCGAGCCTCTTCGATCTTGCTGGCGTACCTGAGCACGTCCGCCGCCGTCTCCTCGCGGGACCAGTAGTCGCGGGCCCGGTTCCACGAGTCGACGATGGCGGCCGGGTGGCGGAACAGGTAGATGAAGCGGGCGTCCGGCCAGCACTCGACGATGCGGTCCCAGATGAAGGCGTCGTCCGGGGACTTGTTCACGAGGGTCGGCTTGCCGTGACGCATGAGGTCGCGGTGGAGCACGCGGTCCCACAGCAGGTACTCGAGCTCGCTCTGGTCGGCGTCGAGCTCGGCCATGGCGTGGCGGACGTACTTGGTCTTCGGGTTGACCCGCAGGTCGCGCAGGTGCAGCTCGTGCGGGGAGTACAGCTGCGAGTGGCTGTTGACCAGGACGCGGAGCAGCGTCGAGCCGGACCGTACCGACGACATGATGAAGACCGGCCGCTCGAGCAACCGGTCGCCGCCCTTCGCACGCGCCGCCGCCAGGTCCTCGAGGGACACGTGGCCGTCGAACCGCAGCCGGGCCGGAGCCGGCAGACCATCCGGCGGGCCCGTGGCCCCGGCGCGGGTGATCTGGTAGCCGGTCAGCCGCGTGAAAGTCCGGGCAGCCCGGCGCTTGACAGTCATGGCCATCGACGATACCCGGTAAAGCCCGACCCAACGGGCCGGGTGCGAGCCGGTCTGCGACGAGCCACGACGCCCTCTGGACCGCCTTTACCTGTGGCTGTCGCGGGGGCACGCAGACGGAGCGCGGAGGACCTCCGCCGGCCCCCGGGGCCGGGCCCGGCACGATGGGCGCGTGAGGACGCACGAGGGGTTCGAGATCGACGACGACCCGGCACGGGTAGACCGCGACGCCGCCTGGGCGTTCCTGTCCACCGAGGCGTACTGGGGCCGCTGGCGCAGCCGCGACGACTTCGAGCGGCAGGTCCAGGGTGCCTGGCGGGTGGTCGCGGCGTACGACGGCGAGGGACGCATGGTGGGGTTCGGCCGGGCGTTCTCGGACGGCGTGGCCAGCGCGTACCTCGCCGACCTGTATGTACTGCCCGACCATCGCGGCCGAGGGCTCGGCCCGGCGATGGTCGAGGTCATGATCGAGGACGGCCCCGGCCGGCGGTACCGCTGGATGCTGCACACCCTGGACGCCCACGGCCTGTACCGGCGGTTCGGCTTCACCGAGCCGGACGACACGTACCTGGAGCGCCCCTTCCAGTGGGACGGCGGCGGCCCCGGCTGAGGGTCCGCGGCGGGCCGCAGCCCGCGGCGGGATTCATCTAGCCTCCCCGATGCACCGGATAACGCACATGGAGCACCCCGTCGCCCTGGACGACCACCTCGGGATCCTCGAGCAACAGGTGGCCGTGAGAGAGCGTCCCGAAGTACGGCTTCCCCCGGCCGAACACGACCGGCACGATGTCGATGGCCACGTGGTCGATGAGCCCCAGCGACAGCGCCTGCCCGCCGACCTCACCCGCGCCCACACCGACCTCCCCCTCGCCAGCCAGCTCCTGTGCTCGCGCGATCCCCTCCTCCACCGAGGTGGCGAAGTGGAACGGCGCCTCCGGGTGCCAGCCCGTCGGCCGCGGTCGGTGCGACAAGACCACGACGTGGTCGCTCGCCGGCGGGTGGCCCTCCCAGCCGTTGGTCAGGTCGAACTGGTGCCGCCCGATGACCAGGACCTTCTGGCGCGACCACATGCCACGCACGTAGTCGGCCGAGGCCGCTGAGACCCGGAATGGCGCACCACCGTGAACGTCGGCGTGGTCTTCGTCGACGAGGGGATGGTCGCCCCGGAAATACCAGTCGTGGAGCGGCCCGACGTCGTCCCGCTCGTCGGCGATGTAGCCGTCCAGCGAGGCCACTGCGTGCAGGTACGTCGCACCCACGCCAACTCCTCTTTGCGCCACCAGTCATCACCAGCCTTCCCTCCGAACCGCCCGACCGGCAACCACGTTCAGGGGTCGCTGAACCTCTCGCGGACTGAGTGCGGACTCAAGGACACCGAACCCGTGTGGCCTGCGAGGACGCGCCGGATCACACGTTGAACCGGAACTCGACCACGTCGCCGTCGGCCATCACATAGTCCTTGCCCTCGACGCGCAGCTTGCCGCGGGAGCGGGCCTCGGCCATCGAGCCAGCCTCGACCAGGTCGTCGTACGACACGACCTCGGCCTTGATGAAGCCGCGCTGGAAGTCCGTGTGGATCTCGCCCGCCGCCTCGGGAGCGGTGGCGCCGGCCCGGATCGTCCAGGCACGGGCCTCCTTCGGCCCGGCGGTGAGGAAGGTCTGCAGCCCGAGCGTGCGGAACCCCACGTGCGCGAGGAGGTCGAGGCCCGGCTCGTGCTGCCCGACCGAGGCGAGGAGCTCGGCGCCGTCCGCGGGGTCCAGCTCGACGAGGTCGGCCTCGAGCTTGGCGTCGAGGAAGATCGCCTCGGCGGGAGCGACGAGCGCGCGCAGCTCGTCCTTGCGGGTCTCGTCCATGAGCCCGGCCTCGTCGACGTTGAACACGTACAGGAAGGGCTTGGCGGTGAGCAGGGACAGCTCGCGCAGTGGCTCCGGGTCGAGCTCCGCCGAGAAGACGGTCGTCCCGGAGTCGAGGATCTCCCTCGCCTCCTGGACGGCGGCCAGCGCGGCCAGCTTCTCCTTGTCCTTGCCCGTACGGGCCTCCTTCTCCAGCCGCGGCAGCGCGCGGTCGAGGGTCTGGAGGTCGGCGAGGATGAGCTCGGTGTTGATCGTCTCGATGTCGTCCTTCGGCGAGACCCTGCCGTCCACGTGGGCGACGTCGTCGTCGTCGAACGCCCGGATCACCTGGCAGATGGCGGCCGCCTCGCGGATGTTGGCGAGGAACTTGTTGCCCAGCCCCTGGCCTTCGGAGGCCCCGCGGACGATCCCGGCGATGTCGACGAAGCTCACGGTCGCCGGGACCACCTTGGCCGAGTCGAACAGGCGCCCCAGCACGGGCAGCCGGTCGTCGGGTACGCCGACCACGCCGACGTTGGGCTCGATCGTGGCGAAGGGGTAGTTGGCCGCCAGGACGGCGTTGCGCGTCAGCGCGTTGAACAGGGTGGACTTGCCCACATTGGGCAGGCCGGCGATGCCGATGGTGAGACTCACGTGGGCCGAGTCTACGGCCCCGGACAGCCTGGTCCGCCGGGCGTGGCGGCTCGGTTCTGTCGGATCTGGTTGTCACCATGAGCGACATGGATCTTCTTGCGCTGTCGCTCCTCCTGGCCGGCCTGGCCGCCGGGACGGCCCTGGGCTCGGCCCTCACCCGAGGGCGGCAGGCCGGGCTGGCGGCCGAGCGCGACGCCGCGCTGGCGACACGCGAGGACGCCCGT
>JBOGEN010000101.1:0-18265 GCA_050743265.1 Actinomycetes bacterium | reverse complement strand
CCTGGCGCCGCCGGCTCCTTCGGCACCGCCACGCCGTGGACGGGCAGGACGCCGCGTACCGCCACGGGCGGCCGCCGCAGCCTGCTGCGCCTCGCGCTCGGCTCGGCTGCCGGACAGGTCGCCCTTGTAGATCCAGACCTTCACGCCGATGCGGCCGAACGTCGTCCGGGCCTCGTACAGGCCGTAGTCGATGTTCGCCCGCAGCGTGTGCAGCGGGACACGACCCTCGCGGTAGAACTCCGAGCGCGACATCTCCGCGCCGCCGAGGCGACCGGAGCACTGGACCCGGATGCCCTTGGCGCCGCTCTTCATCGCGCTCTGCATGGCCTTGCGCATCGCCCGCCGGAACGAGACCCGGCTGGAGAGCTGCTCGGCCACGCCCTGCGCGACGAGCTGCGCGTCGACCTCGGGGTTCTTGACCTCGAGGATGTTGAGCTGCACCTGCTTGCCGGTGAGCTTCTCGAGCTCGCCGCGGATGCGGTCGGCCTCCGTCCCGCGGCGGCCGATGACGATGCCCGGCCTGGCGGTGTGGATGTCGACCCGGACGCGGTCCCGCGTCCGCTCGATCTCCACCTTCGAGATGCCCGCGCGCTCCATGCCCCGGGTCATCATCCGACGGATGGCCACGTCTTCCTTGACGTAGTCCTTGTAGAGCTTGTCGGCGTACCACCGGCTCTTGTGGTCGGTGGTGATGCCCAGGCGGAACCCGTGCGGGTTGACCTTCTGGCCCACTAGCGGGTCCTCCCCTTCTTCGTGCCCGCGGCCTGGCGTGCTGCCTCGGCCGGACGGGACTCGACGACGATCGTGATGTGGCTGGTGCGCTTGCGGATGCGGTAGGCACGCCCCTGCGCCCGCGGCCGGTAGCGCTTCATGGTCGGGCCCTCGTCCACGTACGCCTCGCTGACCACCAGCGTGGCCGGGTCGAGGTCGTGGTTGTTCTGGGCGTTCGCGACCGCGGAGTCGAGCACCTTGCCGACCGGCTCGCTGGCGGCCTGCGGCGCGAAGCGCAGCACTGCCTGCGCGTCCTCGGCAGGCAGACCGCGGATGAGGTCCACCACCCGGCGGGCCTTCATGGGCGTCACGCGGGCGTACCGCGCTCGCGCCATGGCTTCCATCGCTGTTCCCTCGCTCCGTTGTCGTCTGCGGCTGTCGTGTGGGCGGTCTGCTCGTTCGCGGTGCTCAGCCCCGGCGCGCGCGCCGGTCGTCCTTCACGTGGCCCCGGAAGGTCCGGGTCGGGGCGAACTCGCCGAGCTTGTGCCCGACCATCGCCTCGGTGACGAACACCGGGACGTGCTTGCGTCCGTCGTGGACGGCGAGCGTGTGCCCGAGCATCTCCGGGACGATCATGGAGCGCCGGGACCACGTCTTGATGACGTTCTTGGTGCCCTTCTCGTTCTGGACGTCCACCTTCTTCATCAGGTGGCCGTCCACGAAGGGGCCCTTCTTCAGGCTGCGCGGCATCTCGAGACGGCTCCCTAGCGCTTGTTCTTGGTCTTGCGGCGGCGGACGATCAGGCGGTCGCTCTCCTTGTGGGCACGGCGCGTACGCCCCTCGGGCTGACCCCAGGGGCTCACCGGGTGGCGGCCACCCGAGGACTTGCCCTCGCCGCCACCGAGCGGGTGGTCGACCGGGTTCATGACCACGCCGCGGACGGACGGGCGCTTGCCCTTCCAGCGCATGCGCCCGGCCTTGCCCCAGTTGATGTTCGACTGCTCGGCGTTGCCGACCTCGCCGACGGTCGCGCGGCACCGTACGTCGACGTTGCGGATCTCGCCCGAGGGCATACGCAGCTGGGCGTACGGCCCCTCCTTGGCGACGAGCTGGACGCTCGCCCCTGCGGAGCGGGCGATCTTGGCACCGCCCCCCGGACGCATCTCGATCGCGTGGACCACCGTGCCGACCGGGATGTTGCGCAGCGGCAGGTTGTTACCCGGCTTGATGTCGGCCTTCGGCCCGTTCTCGACGACGTGGCCCTGGCGCAGCCGCTGTGGCGCGAGGATGTAGCGCTTCTCCCCGTCCGCGTAGTGCAGCAGGGCGATGCGGGCGGTGCGGTTCGGGTCGTACTCGATGTGGGCGACCTTGGCAGGGACGCCGTCCTTGTCGTCGCGGCGGAAGTCGATGACCCGGTAGGCGCGCTTGTGCCCGCCGCCGCGGTGGCGCACGGTGATGCGCCCGTGCACGTTGCGGCCGCCCTTGCTGTTCAGCGGGCGGACCAGCGACTTCTCCGGCTCGTCGCGCGTGACCTCGACGAAGTCGGCCACGCTGGAGCCGCGACGTCCCGGTGTCGTCGGCTTGTACTTGCGGATGCCCATGGGTCCTCTTCGGTCCTTCGGCTCTGTTCAGGCCGGGGTGCCGGTCAGCTGACCGGCCCCCCGAAGATGTCGATCCGGTCGCCCTCGGCGAGGCTGACGACCGCGCGCTTCGTGCTCGCACGCTGCCCCCAGCCGTAGCGGGTGCGCTTGCGCTTGCCTCCCCTGTTGAGCGTGTTGACGCGGGTGACCTTGACGTTGAAGACCTTCTCGACCGCGATCTTGATCTCGGTCTTGTTCGCGTCCGGGCGGACGAGGAACGTGTACTTGTTCTCGTCCAGCAGCCCGTAGCTCTTCTCGGAGATGACCGGCGCGACCAGGATGTCGCGCGGATCACGGTGCACGACTCCGCTCACTGGTCACTCTCCTTCTTCGGTGAGGCCTTCTTCGCGGTCTTCTTCGCCGGCTCCGCGGCCTTCGCCGTCGCCTTCTCGGCTGCAGCCTTCTTCGGCGTCGCCTTCTTCGCCGCCGTCTTCGCGGCCGACTTCTTGGCCGGCGCAGACTTCTTCGCGGTCGCCTTCTTGGCCGACGACGTCTTCGCCGGCGCCGCCCTCTTCTCGGTCGCCTCGTCCGATGACGTCGACTCGTCGGACGGCGCGGAGTCCCCGTTCGGGGACGGCCGGCCCAGGAAGGCGTCCAGCGACCCCCGGGTGAACACCACGTCGTCGGACACCAGCACGTCGTACGTGTTGAGCTGGTCCGGAGCCAGCACGTGCACCCGCTGCGAGTTGCGCAGGCTCTTCTGCGAGACCTCGTCCGACCGCTCCACCACGACGAGCACGTGCTTGCGCTCGGTCAGGCCGGTCAACGCGGACAGCGCCTGCTTCGTCGACGGGCCGTCGCCCTCGACGAGACCGGTCAGCACGTGGACGCGCCCGTTCTGCGCGCGGTCCGAGAGCGCTCCCCGCAGAGCGGCGGCCTTCATCTTCTTCGGCGTGCGCTGGGCGTACGACCGGGGCTGCGGGCCGTGCACGGCCCCGCCGCCGGCGAACTGGGGTGCCCGCAGCGAGCCCTGGCGGGCCCGGCCGGTGCCCTTCTGGCGGTACGGCTTGCGCCCGCCGCCGCGGACCGCACCCCGGGTCTTCGTGGAGTGCGTCCCCGAGCGGGCGGCCGCGAGCTGGGCGGTGACCACCTGGTGGATGAGCGGGACGTTGACCTGGACGTCGAACACGTCCGCAGGCAGCTCCGCAGTGCCGGACTTCTTGCCGGAGGGAGACAGCACGTCGACGGTCACGGCGCTCATGCGGCGCCCTCCTTCCCGGCACGCGCGGCGGCCGGCTGGGCGGACTTCGCGGCGGTCCGGACCAGCACGATGCCGTTCGTCGGGCCGGGGATCGCGCCCTTGAGCAGCAGCAGCCCCTTCTCGGCGTCGACCGCGTGGACGACGAGGTTCGTCGTCGTGGTCCGGACACCGCCCATGCGCCCGGCCATGCGTACGCCCTTGAACACGCGGGACGGCGTCGCACAGCCACCGATCGAGCCCGGCGAGCGGTGCTTGCGCTGGGTGCCGTGGCCGGCGCCGAGGCCGGCGAACCCGTGGCGCTTCATCACGCCGGCGTAGCCCTTGCCCTTGCTGGTGCCGGTCACGTCGACCTTCTCGCCGGCGGCGAAGACGTCAGCCGTGAGCTCCTGCCCGAGGGTGTACTCGGTGGCGTCGGTGGTGCGGACCTCGATCACGTGGCGGCGGGGCGTGACCTCGGCCTTGGCGAAGTGGCCGGACGCCGGCTTGTTCACCTTGCGCGGGTCGATGGCGCCGTAGGCGATCTGCACCGCGGAGTAGCCGTCCGTCTCCGGCGTGCGGACCTGGGTCACCACGCACGGCCCGGCCTTCACGACGGTGACCGGCACGATCCGGTTGCTCTCGTCGAAGACCTGGGTCATGCCGAGCTTCTCGCCCAGAACGCCCTTGATCTGCTTCTCCATGGTCGTCTGCGTCCCTCAGAGCTTGATCTCGATGTCGACGCCCGCGGGAAGGTCGAGGCGCATGAGCGAGTCGACCGTCTTGGGGGTCGGGTCGAGGATGTCGATGAGCCGCTTGTGCGTACGCATCTCGAAGTGCTCCCGCGAGTCCTTGTACTTGTGCGGCGAGCGGATCACGCAGTACACGTTCTTCTCTGTGGGCAGCGGCACCGGGCCCGCGACCTGCGCACCGGTACGAGTCACCGTCTCGACGATCTTGCGCGCCGAGGAGTCGATGATCTCGTGGTCGTAGGCCTTGAGCCGGATGCGGATCTTCTGTCCCGCCATGGTGCTCGACTGGTCCTTTGCATGAGTGAGTGCCGCCGGGTGCTGGTCGGGGCGGCGGGTCGCTGGCTCTCAACCCGCCGAGAGCGCGGCGGTCGGGCCCGTCTCGTCCGGCGGCCCGACCGCCACGCCCTGGTGCTACGTCTGGATCTTGGTGACTCGGCCGGCGCCGACGGTGCGACCACCCTCGCGGATGGCGAACCGCAGACCTTCCTCCATCGCGATGGGCTGGATGAGCTCCACCCGCATCTCGGTGTTGTCGCCGGGCATGACCATCTCGGTGCCCTCGGGGAGGTGCACGACCCCGGTCACGTCGGTGGTCCGGAAGTAGAACTGCGGCCGGTAGTTGTTGAAGAACGGCGTGTGCCGGCCCCCCTCGTCCTTGGACAGGATGTAGACCTGCGCCTCGAAGTCGGTGTGCGGGGTGGTGGAGCCCGGCTTCACCACGACCATGCCGCGCTCGACGTCCTCGCGCTTGGTACCGCGCATGAGCAGACCGACGTTCTCACCGGCCTGGCCCTCGTCGAGCAGCTTGCGGAACATCTCGATGCCGGTGACGGTCGTCTTCTGCGACTTCTCGCGGATTCCGACCATCTCGACCTCTTCGTTGATCTTGATGACACCGCGCTCGATCCGGCCGGTGACGACCGTGCCGCGCCCGGTGATCGTGAAGACGTCCTCGATGGGCATGAGGAAGGCCTTCTCGACGTCCCGCTCAGGGTTCGGGATGTGCTCGTCGACGGCGTCCATGAGCTCCATGAGCTTGGCGGACCACTCCTCGTCGCCCTCGAGCGCCTTGAGCGCCGAGACGCGCACGACGGGGATGTCGTCGCCGGGGAACTCGTAGTCGGACAGCAGCTCACGCACCTCGAGCTCGACCAGCTCGAGGATCTCCTCGTCGTCGACCATGTCGGCCTTGTTGAGCGCCACGACGATGGCGGGGACGCCGACCTGGCGGGCCAGGAGGACGTGCTCCTTCGTCTGCGGCATCGGGCCGTCGGTCGCCGCGACCACGAGGATGGCGCCGTCCATCTGCGCCGCACCCGTGATCATGTTCTTGATGTAGTCGGCGTGCCCAGGGCAGTCGACGTGCGCGTAGTGCCGCTTCTCGGTCTGGTACTCGACATGCGCGATCGAGATCGTGATGCCGCGCTGACGCTCCTCGGGAGCCTTGTCGATCTCGTCGAACGGGGTGTACGGGTTCAGGTCCGGGTGCTTATCGTGCAGGACCTTCGTGATGGCCGCCGTCAGCGTCGTCTTGCCGTGGTCGATGTGACCGATCGTGCCGATGTTGACGTGCGGCTTAGTCCGCTCGAACTTCGCCTTCGCCACTGGGGTCCTCCTAGGACTTGTCTGGTACGCCGTACGACGGCTGGTACTTCGTGGGCTCGGAGGTCTGCGGCCGGGTCACTCGCCCCGCGCCTTCGTGTTCAACGGGTCGAGGCCGTCGGTGGGCTCGCACGCTCACTCACCTCGGGCCTTCGCGATGATCTCCTCCGCGACGTTCTTGGGAACCTCGGCGTAGGAGTCGAACTGCATGGAGTAGCCGGCGCGCCCCTGCGTCTTGCTGCGGAGGTCGCCGACGTAGCCGAACATCTCCGACAGCGGGACCAGGGCCTTGACGACCCGCTGCCCCGACCGCTCCTCCATGGCCTGGATGTGGCCGCGGCGGGAGTTGAGGTCGCCGATCACCTCGCCCATGAAGTCCTCGGGCGTGGTGACCTCGACGGCCATCATCGGCTCGAGCAGCGCGGGGCTGGCCCGCCGCGCCGCCTCCTTGAACGCCATCGAGCCGGCGATCTTGAAGGCGAGCTCGGACGAGTCGACGTCGTGGTACGCCCCGTCCCGCAGCGTGACCTTGACGTCCACCATCGGGTAGCCGGCGAGGATGCCGAACTCCATGGCCTCCTGGCATCCGGAGTCGACCGAGGGGATGTACTCCTTCGGGATGCGGCCGCCGGTGACCTTGTTCTCGAACTCGTAGCCACCGTCGCCGCCGCCCGTCGGCGCCACGTCGATGACCACGCGGCCGAACTGGCCGGAGCCGCCCGTCTGCTTCTTGTGGGTGTAGTCGACCTTCTCGACCTTCTGGCGGATCGTCTCGCGGTAGGCGACCTGCGGCTTGCCGACATTCGCCTCGACGCGGAACTCGCGCTTCATGCGGTCGACGAGCACGTCGAGGTGCAGCTCGCCCATCCCGGAGATGATCGTCTGGCCCGTCTCGTCGTCCGTACGGACCTGGAAGGTGGGGTCCTCCTCGGCGAGGCGCTGGATCGCCATACCGAGCTTCTCCTGGTCGGCCTTGGACTTCGGCTCGATCGCCACGTTGATGACGGGCGCCGGGAAGTCCATCGACTCGAGGATGATGGGCGCCTCCGGCCCGCACAGCGTGTCGCCCGTGGTCGTGTTCTTCAGACCCTGGACGGCGACGATCTGCCCGGCGGACGCGCGCTCGATCTCCTCACGCTTGTTCGAGTGCATCCGGTAGATCTTGCCGATGCGCTCCTTGCCGGTCTTCGTGCTGTTGAGCACCTGCGTGCCGGTCGTCATCGTGCCCGAGTAGACGCGCACGTACGTGAGCTTGCCGAGATGCTGGTCACTCATGATCTTGAACGCGAGCGCCGCCATCGGGGCGTCGTCCTCGGCCGGACGCTCGAGGGGCTCGCCCTCGCCACCGACCGCGTGACCCTCCACGTTGCCGACGTCGAGCGGCGAGGGCAGGTACTTCACGACCGCGTCGAGCATCGGCTGGACGCCCTTGTTCTTGAACGCGGTGCCGCACAGCACGGGCGTGAGCTTGCCCGCGATGGTGGCCCGGCGGATGCCCGCGACGAGCTCGTCCTCGGTGGGCTCCACACCCTCGAGGAACTTCTCCATGAGCACGTCGTCGTTCTCGGCGAGGGTCTCGACGAGGCGGTCGCGCCATTCCTGGGCAGCCTCGACATGGGTGGACGGGATGTCGACGGTGTCGTACATCTCGCCCTTGGCGGCCTCCTCGCTCCATACGAGGCCACGCATGCCGACGAGGTCGATGACGCCCCGGAACTCGGACTCCCCGCCGACCGGCAGCTGGACGACCAGCGGGGTCGCGTTCAGCCGGTTCTCGATCATGTCCACGCAGCGGTGGAACTCGGCACCGACGCGGTCCATCTTGTTGACGAAGCAGATGCGCGGGACGTTGTAACGGTCGGCCTGCCGCCAGACGGTCTCGGACTGGGGCTCGACCCCGGCAACCCCGTCGAACACCGCCACTGCCCCGTCGAGCACGCGCAGCGACCGCTCCACCTCGACCGTGAAGTCGACGTGGCCGGGCGTGTCGATGATGTTGATGGTGTGGTCGGCCCACTCGCAGGTCGTCGCGGCGGACGTGATGGTGATGCCGCGCTCTTGCTCCTGCTCCATCCAGTCCATCACTGCGGCGCCCTCGTGGACCTCACCGATCTTGTACGTGATGCCGGTGTAGAAGAGGATGCGCTCGGTCGTGGTGGTCTTGCCCGCGTCGATATGGGCCATGATCCCGATGTTGCGGACCTTGGCCAGGTCGACTGCTCTGAGGTCGGTAGCCACGGGCGTGTGTTCCTCGTTCTCTCTCTCGTCTGCGTCAGGCGGTGCGGGCCGGGGAGCCGGTCACTTACCAGCGGTAGTGCGCGAAGGCCTTGTTGGACTCGGCCATCTTGTGCGTGTCCTCGCGCCGCTTGACGCTCGCGCCGAGCCCGTTGCTCGCGTCCAGCAGCTCGTTCATGAGCCGTTCCGTCATGGTCTTCTCGCGACGTGCCCGGGAGTACGTCACCAGCCAGCGCAGGGCCAGCGTGGTGCTGCGCGGCGCGCGGACCTCGACGGGGACCTGGTAGGTCGCGCCACCCACACGGCGGCTGCGGACCTCGAGGGTCGGCTTCACGTTGTCGAGCGCGCGCTTGAGCGTGATGACCGGGTCGGTGCCGGTCTTCTCCCGGGCGCCCTCGAGCGCCCCGTACACGATCTTCTCGGCGAGGGAGCGCTTGCCGTCCTCGAGCACCTTGTTGATGAGTGAGGTGACGAGCGGTGAGTTGTAGACCGGGTCGATGTGGATCGGTCGCTTCGGTGCCGGGCCCTTGCGCGGCATCAGCTCTTCTCCTTCTTCGCCCCGTAGCGGCTGCGCGCCTGCTTACGGTTCTTGACGCCCTGGGTGTCCAGCGACCCACGGACGATCTTGTAGCGCACTCCGGGGAGGTCCTTCACACGGCCACCGCGGACGAGCACGATCGAGTGCTCCTGCAGGTTGTGCCCCACACCGGGGATGTACGCGGTGACCTCGATCTGGCTGGTCAGCCGCACACGCGCCACCTTGCGCAGCGCGGAGTTCGGCTTCTTCGGCGTGGTGGTGTAGACGCGCGTGCAGACACCACGCCGCTGCGGGCTGCCCTTCAGCGCGGGCGTCTTGTTCTTCTCCACCTTGTCCTGGCGGCCCTTGCGGACCAACTGCTGGATCGTGGGCACCGCGTCTCCGTCTTCCTCTGCCGATCGTGGTTCGTGATGCCGTGGGCCGGAAATGTCCCCTTTTTCCGACCCCCGGGGTCGGGCGTGTCGCCCGCTCCGCGCCGCACTCGGCCCCGAAAAGCGAAAGTGGGAGCGGAGAACCCGCGCGGCCCGTGCTGCGCACACGCGAGTAGCCTGGGACACCCCAGGCACGACCGATCACCTTAGACGACCTCACCCCTCCGGGTCAAAGTGGGGCGTGCCGGCGCAGGCACGAACCCGGGTCGTGCCGGCGGGCCGCCTGGGGCCGGCGCCCGCCCGTCGGTGTTCAGGCGGGCTCGGACTCCGCGATCAGCGCCACACCGGCGACGAGGCCGGCCAGCAGCAGGAGGCCGAACAGCACGAGGTTGGCCCAGGCGATGATGCGCGCGGCCTGCACCATGCCCTGTCCGTCCTTGTACCCCGCCGAGGCGGCAATGGCCCGGTTCGCGTTCGCTGCCAGCACCAGGGCCACGATCGCCAGGACGAACGGCACCACGAACCAGGAACCGATGGCGCACACGAGCGCCCAGACGGCGTTCTGCTCGGTCTCCCGCACGGGGTAGCCGTACGGGGACGCGCCCCAGGACTGCGCGCGCGGGGGTCCGTAGCCGGGTGGGGGCGCGGTCTGCCCGTACCCCGGAGGTGGCCCGTACCCCGGCTGTTGCCCGTAGCCCGGAGGTGGCCCGTAGCCCGGCGCCCGTAGCCAGGCGGCGGGCCGTAGCCAGGCGGCGGGCCCTGGCTCGGAGGCGGGGTGCCGCCCGGGGGGCCGTACCCGGGTGGCGGGGCGTCTGGAGCCGGTCCGTACCCGGGTGGCGGACTGCCCTCGCCCTCCGGAGCCGGCGGATCCGGGTCCTGGCCCGCCTTCTGCGGGTCGTCCCACCCCTGGTCGCTCATGCGGTCTCGCCTCGTCTCCCTCGGACACGGGCCGTCCGCCCGCCCCGCAGCCCATCATGCACCGGAGCGGTGGCCGCCCCGAGGGGTGACCACCGCTCCGACAGCGCTCCGTCAGCGGGCGGTACGGCTCAGCGGTTGTACTGACCGAAGTCGAAGTCCTCCAGCGGGACGGCCTGGCCGGACCCCGTGCCGAACGGCGCGTAGTCCGCCTCGGTGTACCCGGTCATCGAGTACATGGCCGCCTTCGCCTCCTCGGTCGGCTCCACCCGGACGTTGCGGTAGCGGTGCATGCCTGTACCGGCCGGGATGAGCTTGCCGATGATGACGTTCTCCTTGAGGCCGAGCAGCGGGTCGGACTTGGCGTGGATCGCCGCGTCCGTGAGCACCCGCGTCGTCTCCTGGAAGGACGCCGCCGAGAGCCACGACTCGGTCGCGAGCGAGGCCTTCGTGATGCCCATGAGCACCGGACGTGCCGCGGCGGGCTGGCCACCCTCGGCGACGACGCGACGGTTCTCCTCCTCGAAGCGAGGACGCTCGACGAGCTCACCGGGCAGCAGCTCGGTGCTGCCGGACTCGAGGACGTTCACCCGCTTGAGCATCTGGCGCACGATGATCTCGATGTGCTTGTCGTGGATCGACACGCCCTGCGACCGGTAGACGTCCTGCACCTCACGGACGAGGTGCACCTGGACGGCCCGCTGGCCGAGGATGCGCAGCACGTCGTGCGGGTTGACCGACCCGGGGGCCAGCTTCTGCCCGACCTCGATGCGGTCGCCGTCCTTGAGCAGCGGGGCGTACCGCTTGGAGACGGAGTACGCCTGCTCCTCGGAGCCGTCGTCCGGCATGACGTGGATCTTGCGCGCCTTGTCGGTCTCCTCGACGCGGACGCGCCCCGCAGCCTCGCTGATCGGGGCCACGCCCTTGGGCTGGCGGGCCTCGAACAGCTCGACGACACGCGGCAGGCCGTGGGTGATGTCCTCACCCGCGACACCGCCGGTGTGGAACGTCCGCATCGTGAGCTGCGTACCGGGCTCACCGATGGACTGGGCGGCGACGATGCCGACAGCCTCGCCGACATCGACGACCTTGCCGGTGGCCAGCGAGCGGCCGTAGCAGGCCGCGCAGATGCCGAGCTTCGACTCGCAGGTGAGCACGCTGCGCACCCGCACGGTGTCCACGCCGGACTCGACCAGGCGGGCGATCACGACGTCCCCGAGGTCGCTGCCCGCGGCGGCGACGCTCTCACCGTCGACGACGACGTCCTCGGAGAGCACCCGGGCGTACACCGCGGTGTCGAGGTTCTCCTCGGGCCGCAGACCACCCTTCCCGTCGGGCACCGCAATCCCCATCGAGATGCCGCGGTCCGTGGCGCAGTCCTCCTCGCGCACGATGATGTCCTGGCTGACGTCGACGAGCCGCCGGGTGAGGTACCCGGAGTCCGCCGTCCGCAGGGCGGTGTCGGCCAGGCCCTTGCGGGCGCCGTGCGTCGCGATGAAGTACTCGAGAACCGTGAGGCCCTCGCGGAAGTTCGACTTGATCGGACGCGGGATGATCTCGCCCTTCGGGTTCGCGACGAGACCACGCATACCGGCGATCTGCCGGACCTGCATCATGTTTCCGCGCGCCCCGGAGTTGACCATCATGAACACCGGGTTGTTGCGCGGGAAGTGCCCCTCCATCTCGGTCGCGACCTCGTTCGTCGCCTGGGTCCAGATCTCGATGAGCTCCTGGCGACGCTCGTCGTCCGTGATCAGGCCCCGCTCGTACTGCCGCTGCACCTTCTCGGCGCGCTCCTCGTACGCCTCGAGGATCTCCTGCTTGCGCGGCGGCGTGAGGACGTCGTCGATCGCGATCGTCACACCGGACCGGGTGGCCCAGTGGAAGCCCGCGTCCTTGAGCGCGTCCAGCGTCGCCGCCACCTGCACCTTCGGGTAGCGCTCGGCGAGGTCGTTGACGATCCCCGACAGCTGCTTCTTGTCGATGTCGTCCTCGATGTACGCGTAGTCCTCGGGGAGCAGGGCGTTGAAGATGGCCCGGCCCAGCGTCGTCGTGAGGCTGATCGGGTCGCCTTCCTGCCAGCCCTCGGGTGCGGTCCATCCCGGCGGGGGCAGGACGTCCTTGAACCGGATCGTCACCTCGGCCTGCAGGTCGATCGCACCCGAGTCGAAGGCCATGAACGCCTCGGACGTGTTGGTGAACACGCGCCCCTCCCCCCGGGCACCCTCACTCTTGTTCGTGAGGTAGAAGAGCCCGATGACCATGTCCTGGGTGGGCATGGTGACCGGACGCCCGTCCGCCGGCTTGAGGATGTTGTTCGAGGACAGCATGAGGATGCGGGCCTCGGCCTGCGCCTCCGCGGAGAGCGGGAGGTGTACGGCCATCTGGTCACCGTCGAAGTCCGCGTTGAACGCGGTGCACACGAGCGGGTGGATCTGGATGGCCTTGCCCTCGATGAGCTGCGGCTCGAAGGCCTGGATGCCCAGCCTGTGCAGCGTCGGCGCACGGTTCAGCAGCACCGGGTGCTCGGCGATGACCTCCTCGAGCACGTCCCACACCATGGCGTACCGTGACGACCCTCCGGTCGCACGTTCGACCTGGCGCTTGGCGCTCTTGATGTTCTGGGCGTGGTTGAGGTCGACCAGCCGCTTCATCACGAACGGCTTGAACAGCTCGAGCGCCATCTGCTTGGGCAGTCCGCACTGGTGCAGCTTGAGCTGCGGGCCGACGACGATGACGGACCGGCCGGAGTAGTCGACGCGCTTGCCGAGCAGGTTCTGGCGGAACCGGCCCTGCTTGCCCTTGAGCATGTCCGAGAGCGACTTGAGCGGACGGTTGCCCGGCCCGGTGACCGGACGGCCGCGTCGTCCGTTGTCGAACAGCGCGTCGACCGCCTCCTGGAGCATCCGCTTCTCGTTGTTCACGATGATCTCGGGCGCGCCGAGGTCGAGCAGACGCTTGAGGCGGTTGTTGCGGTTGATGACGCGGCGGTACAGGTCGTTGAGGTCGGACGTGGCGAAACGGCCACCGTCGAGCTGCACCATCGGGCGCAGGTCCGGCGGGATGACCGGTACGCAGTCCAGCACCATGCCCATCGGCGAGTTCCGCGTGTTGAGGAACGCGGAGACCACCTTGAGCCGCTTGAGGGCGCGGGTCTTCTTCTGGCCCTTGCCCGTCCGGATGATCTCGCGGAGGCGCTCGGCCTCGGCCTCGAGGTCGAAGTGCTCCAGGCGCTTCTGGATCGCCGCCGCACCCATGCCGCCGGTGAAGTAGATGCCCCACCGGTCGCGCATCTCGCGGTAGAGCATCTCGTCGCCCTCGAGGTCCTGAACCTTGAGGTTCTTGAACCGCGAGAAGACCTCGTCCAGCCGGTCGAGCTCACGCTGAGCCCGGTCGCGGAGCTGCTTCATCTCGCGCTCCGCGCCCTCCTTGACCTTGCGGCGCTGGTCGCTCTTGGCCCCCTCGGCCTCGAGCGTCGCCAGGTCCTCCTCGAGCTTCTTCGCCCGGGTGTCGAGGTCGGAGTCGCGTCGCTGCTCGAACTGCTGGCGCTCGACGCCGACGTTCGCCTCGATCGACGGGAGGTCGCGCGTCCGGGCGTCCTCGTCGACCCACGTGATCATGTACGCGGCGAAGTAGATGATCTTCTCGAGGTCCTTGGGGGCCAGGTCGAGCAGGTAGCCGAGCCGGCTCGGGACGCCCTTGAAGTACCAGATGTGCGTCACCGGTGCGGCGAGCTCGATGTGCCCCATGCGCTCGCGGCGCACCTTGGCGCGCGTCACCTCGACGCCGCAGCGCTCACAGATGATGCCCTTGAAGCGGACGCGCTTGTACTTGCCGCAGTAGCACTCCCAGTCCCGGGTCGGGCCGAAGATCTTCTCGCAGAAGAGTCCGTCCTTCTCGGGCTTGAGCGTGCGGTAGTTGATGGTCTCCGGCTTCTTGACCTCGCCGTGGGACCACTGCCTGATGTCGTCGGCGGTCGCCAGGCCGATACGCAGCTCGTCGAAGAAGTTGACGTCGAGCACTGTGTCGTAGTCCTTTGCTCGCAGGAATGATGCCGCGGTGCCACGGCCGGGGCCGTGGGCGTGACGGTCAGGGAGCCAGCGGGTTTCCGTGGCCTCGCACTCCGCTACCCCCTAGACCTCTTCGACGCTGCTCGGTTCGCGACGGGAGAGGTCGATGCCCAGCTCCTCCGCCGCGCGGAAGACGTCCTCGTCCGTCTCCCGCATCTCGATGGACATGCCGTCGCTGGAGAGCACCTCGACGTTGAGGCACAGCGACTGCATCTCCTTGATGAGCACCTTGAAGGACTCAGGGATCCCCGGTTCGGGGATGTTCTCGCCCTTGACGATCGCCTCGTACACCTTCACGCGTCCGAGGACGTCGTCCGACTTGATCGTTAGCAGCTCCTGAAGGGCGTAGGCGGCCCCGTATGCCTCGAGCGCCCAGACCTCCATCTCCCCGAAGCGCTGCCCACCGAACTGGGCCTTACCACCCAGCGGCTGCTGCGTGATCATCGAGTACGGGCCGGTGGACCGCGCGTGGATCTTGTCATCGACCAGGTGCAGCAGCTTCAGGATGTAGATGTAGCCGACCGAGATCGGGTCCTTGAACGGCTCACCGGTACGGCCGTCGTACAGGTGGGCCTTGCCGGCCTCGCCGATCAGCCGCTCGTCGCCGCCGTACCGCGTGGAGCCGAGCAGGCCCGTGATCTCGGTCTCCCGCGCACCGTCGAACACCGGCGTGGCGACGTTCGTTCCCGGCTCGCCCGTGTCGGCCCCGATGGTCTGCAGGCTGCGCTTCCACTCGGCGTCGTCACCCTCGACCTGCCAGCCGGACTTGGCCACCCAGCCGAGGTGCGTCTCGAGCACCTGGCCGACGTTCATGCGGCCGGGCACGCCGAGCGGGTTGAGCACGATGTCCACGGGCGTCCCGTCGGAGAGGAACGGCATGTCCTCGACCGGCAGGATCTTCGCGATGACGCCCTTGTTGCCGTGCCGGCCGGCGAGCTTGTCACCGTCCGTGATCTTGCGCTTCTGCGCGACGTACACGCGGACGAGCTGGTTCACGCCAGGCGGGAGCTCGAAGCCCTCGTCCCTGTCGAACAGCTTGACGCCGATGACCTTGCCCTGCTCGCCGTGCGGCACCTTGAGCGAGGTGTCGCGGACCTCGCGGGCCTTCTCCCCGAAGATCGCGCGGAGCAGGCGCTCCTCGGGGGTCAGCTCGGTCTCGCCCTTGGGCGTCACCTTGCCGACGAGGATGTCGCCGGGGACGACCTCGGCACCGATGCGGATGATGCCGCGCTCGTCGAGGTCGGCGAGGACCTCCTCGGAGACGTTCGGGATGTCCCGGGTGATCTCCTCGGGGCCCAGCTTGGTGTTGCGCGCGTCGACCTCGTGCTCCTCGATGTGGATGGAGGAGAGCACGTCGTCCTGCACGAGGCGCTGGGACAGGATGATCGCGTCCTCGTAGTTGTGGCCCTCCCACGGCATGAACGACACGAGGAGGTTCTTGCCGAGCGCCATCTCGCCCTCGTCGGTGCACGGCCCGTCCGCGACGACCTGGCCGGCCTCGACCCGCGCGCCCTCGTCCACGATCGGCTTCTGGTTGAAGCACGTGCCCTGGTTCGAGCGGCGGAACTTGGCGATCCGGTACGTCTGGTAGGTGCCGTCGTCCGCGGCGACGGTGACGACGTCCGCGGACACCTCCTGCACGACACCGGCCTTCTCGGCCACGATGACGTCGCCCGCGTCCTTGGCGGCGCGGTACTCCATGCCGGTGCCGACGAGCGGCGACTCGGCACGCAGCAGCGGCACCGCCTGGCGCTGCATGTTCGAGCCCATGAGCGCGCGGTTGGCGTCGTCGTGCTCGAGGAACGGGATCATCGCGGTCGCGACCGACACCATCTGGCGCGGCGAGACGTCCATGTAGTCGATCTCGTTGCCGGTGAGGAACTCGACCTCTCCGCCCTTGCGCCGGACGAGGACGCGTGCCTCGGCGAACGACCCGTCCTCGGCGAGGGGCGCGTTCGCCTGGGCGATGACGTGCCGGTCCTCCTCGTCCGCGGTGAGGTAGTCGATCTTGTCCGTGACCTTGCCCTTGACGACCTTCCGGTACGGGGTCTCGACGAACCCGAACGCGTTGACCCGCCCGTACGTCGACAGCGAGCCGATCAGGCCGATGTTCGGACCCTCAGGCGTCTCAATCGGGCACATGCGGCCGTAGTGCGACGGGTGGACGTCGCGGACCTCGAAGCCGGCCCGCTCCCGGGACAGACCGCCCGGACCCAGCGCGGACAGACGCCGCTTGTGCGTGAGGCCCGCCAGCGGGTTGGTCTGGTCCATGAACTGGGACAGCTGGCTCGTGCCGAAGAACTCCTTGATGGAGGCCACGACAGGCCGGATGTTGATGAGGGTCTGCGGCGTGATGGCCTCGACGTCCTGCGTCGTCATGCGCTCGCGGACGACCCGCTCCATGCGGGCGAGGCCGGTGCGGACCTGGTTCTGGATCAGCTCGCCGACCGTACGCAGCCGGCGGTTGCCGAAGTGGTCGATGTCGTCGGTCTCGATCGGCAGCGTGCCGAGCGGCGTCTCCATCTCGGTCTCGCCGGCGTGCAGCCGGACGAGGTAGCGCACCGCCGCCACGACGTCCTCGACGGTGAGCACGCCCTGGTCGAGCGGGCTCTTCTCGCCGATCTTCTTGTTGATCTTGTAGCGGCCGACGGTCGCCAGGTCGTACCGCTTCGGGTTGAAGTAGAGGTTCTCGAGCAGGGTCTGCGCGGCCTCGCGCGTGGGCGGCTCGCCCGGGCGCAGCTTGCGGTAGATGTCGAGGAGGGCGTCGTCCTGGCCGGTGGTGTGGTCCTTCTCCAGGGTCGTCCGGATCGACTCGTACTCCCCGAACTCCTCGAGGATCTGCTCCTCGGTCCACCCGAGGGCCTTGAGCAGCACGGTCGCGCTCTGCTTGCGCTTGCGGTCGACGCGGACGCCGACGGTGTCGCGCTTGTCCACCTCGAACTCGAGCCACGCACCCCGGCTCGGGATGATCTTGCAGCCGAACACGTCCTTGTCGGACGTCTTGTCGACGGAGCGGTCGAAGTAGAGGCCAGGCGACCGGACGAGCTGGCTCACCACGACCCGCTCGGTCCCGTTGATGATGAAGGTGCCCTTGTCCGTCATGAGCGGGAAGTCGCCCATGAAGACGGTCTGGCTCTTGATCTCGCCCGTCTCGTTGTTCGTGAACTCGGCGGTCACGAACAGCGGAGCCGAGTACGTGATGTCTCGTTCCTTGCAGTCCTCGATCGAGAACTTCGGCGGCTCGAACCGGTGGTCACGGAAGGTCAGGGACATCGACCCGGAGAAGTCCTCGATCGGGCTGATCTCCTCGAAGATCTCCTCGAGGCCGGACTTGGCGTTGATGTCGGTGCGCCCCTGGTCGAGGGCGTTGTCGAGGCGGGCCTTCCAGAGCTCGTTGCCGAGCAGCCAGTCGAACGAGTCGGTCTGGAGGGCTAGGAGGTTGGGAACCTCGAGGGGCTCCCGGATCTTGGCGAAGGAAACACGGCGCGGGCCGGTGGTGGATTTCGAGGCGTTGCGAGCGGCGGCCAAGAGGCGTCCTTCCGAGGTACTCGCGGACGGGTGCGCGCGCACGCGTGACGACCCGTGGCGTCACACGGGCATGTCAGAGGGCAGCGCAAAAGGGCAGTGTAGCGAATCCGCACACTGCTGTCGAGCGGGGCCTGAGTGCCCGACGTTGGCGTCCCGTTGCGAAGACGTGTCACGACTCCTGCACAGGGTGACCTGCCAGGTGCGCGACGTCAAGGGACCCCGGCGACGCGGAGCCCGGAGAGACCGTGGCCCCACCCCCGGAGGCCGCAGGCCCGAGACCGAGAGGCGGGGACGGCGCTCACAGGGCGTCGAGGTCGTCGACCAGCCACTCTCCGTCACTCTCGACCATGGTGACGCGGACCCGGGCAAGGTCCATCCGGGGCCCCTCCAGGCGATCGCTCGAGGTCTCCTGGTTCACGTACATGAGGACGACGGCGCTGTCCGTGTCTGCGCGCACCACCGACGACTCGGCCACGGACGCCTCCACGGCGACGTCGTACTGCCGCGCGGTGGGGCCGACGACGTTCTCGCTCTTCGCGTACTTGGCGCCGAAGCCCGGGGTGAGCCCCTCGCGCGCCTCCGCGAAGTCCCGGGAGATGTGCCGGTAGTCGTACGAGAGGACCTTGGGCACCACGCCCTGCGCGGCCGCCAGGGCCTCGCCGCGGGCGTCCTCCGCACCGCGCGCCTGCAGTACCTGCCAGCCCAGGACGCCGCTCGTCGCGACGA
>JBOGEN010000100.1:0-17059 GCA_050743265.1 Actinomycetes bacterium | reverse complement strand
CCCTGGTGGCGTGCGTCGTGGCCGCCGCCGGCGCCGTGACCGCGGTCGGCGTGCTCGTGGTCCCGACCGGGCGGTTCGCCGGGGCGGCGCGGGCAGTCGTGCTGACCGGCGCGGTGGTGGTCGCCGGCGCTCTCGGCGGGCTGGTGGCCGACCTCACGGGTGCGCTCGGCCTGGTCCGCGCGGTCGTGCTCGCCGGGCTCGCCGGCGCCCTGGCCGTGTGCGTGGTCCTTGCCGCCGGGTACACACTGAACACGGCCGGTCGTCCGGCGGTGTCGACACGGGGGCGGCGTCGGCGTGCGCGCAGACCGAGGGTGGCGCCCGAACAGCAGGCGTTCTGCGCCGTCCTGCCCCTGGCGGTGGCCTGCCCTGCCGCCTACCTGCTCGGACGCCTGGTGGTGAGTTGAGACGCGATGCGCAAGACCCTCGTCGTCCTGGCGGTGCTGGCCCTCGCCGCCCTCGGGGTGGACCGTGTGGCCGAGCTGCTCGTCGAGCGTGCCGCCGCGGACGAGGCGCGTTCCCGGCTCGAGCTCACGTCCACTCCGGACGTCGAGGTCGGCGGCTTCCCATTCCTCACGCAGGTCGTCATGCGTCGCTTCGAGCAGGTCCGGGTGGACGCGTCCGAGGTGCCGATGGGCCGGCTCACCGCGGGCCGGGTCGGCATCTCGGCGACGGACCTGGCCGTGGACCCCAGCCTTCCGCTGGAGTCCCGTGCGGCGCGGGTGCGCGCCGACGTCCTCCTGCCGTACGCCGAGCTGAGCCGCCTCGCCCCCGAGCGCGTCCGGCTCGGGTCGGCCGGTGGGGGCCTGCTCGAGGTGTCCGCCCCGGTCGGCATCCCGGGCCGCGAGGTCGACGCGGTCGCCCGCAGCCGGGTGACGCTCGAGGCGGGCATGCTCGTGGTCCGCGCCCGCTCGGTCTCCGTGGGCGGGACGCCGCTGGCCGACACGGGTCTCGCCCCCCGTGTCCGGGGGACGCTGGACTTCTCCGTCCCGCTGGACGGGCTGCCGGCCGGGCTCCGGCTCACCGGCGTACGACCGGGGCCGGAGGGCCTCCAGGTGGTCGCCGAGGGGCGTGGCCTGGCCCTGGCCAGGGTCGCCGCGGCCTGGCGGTGACCCGTGCCCGGTGAACCCGGCGCGCCCCGGCGACGTTTCCCTCGTGTGGGTGCCGTCGCGGACGACCAGCTCGTCCGCGTGCTCTACACCGAGCATGCCGGCCCGCTCCTGGGCTACGTCCTCCGCCTGACCCGGGGCGACCGGCACCAGGCCGAGGACGTCGTCCAGGAGACCCTCCTGCGGGCCTGGCGGCACCCGGACGCCCTGGCGGACGCCCGACGGTCCGTCCGCCCGTGGCTGTGGACGGTCGCCCGCAACCTCGTCATCGACGGCGAGAGGGCACGCAAGGCACGCCCGCAGGAGGTCGGCCAGGACGCGCTCGACTTCGTCGCGGACGAGGACGAGGTCGAGCGTGCCCTCGACGCCTGGGAGGTCTCCGAGGCGCTGGCCGGGCTCCGGCCCGAGCACCGCGAGGTGCTGCTGCAGACCTACTACCGGGGCCGGTCGGTCGCCGACGCGGCCCGCGCGCTGGGCATCCCCGAGGGGACCGTCAAGTCGCGCACCTACTACGCGCTGCGCGCGCTGCGCCTGGCGCTCGAGGAGAGAGGGTTCACGTGGTGACCGGCCCGGGTCCCGAGTGCGACGACGTGCGCACGGCGCTCGGTGCGTACGTGCTGGACGTGCTCGGGCCGGACGAGACGCGGCGGGTCGAGGAGCACCTGGCCGCCTGCCCGGACTGTGCGCGCGAGCGGGACTCCCTCGCCGCCGTCGTCCCTGTGCTCGGACACCTGGACGCGGACACGGCGCTGCGAGGCCCCGAGCCCGTCGAGCCCGGCCCGGAGATGCTCGAGCGCCTGCTCGAGCGGGCCGAGGGCGAGCGGCGCGCGAGCCGCCGATGGCGCGTGCTGGCCAGTGCCGCCGTGGTCGTGCTGCTGCTGGCCGGGGCCGGCTGGGCGGCGGGTGTGGTCTCCGGCGGTTCCTCGCCCGGCCCGGGACCCAGTGCCGCCCCGACCGCGTCCCCGGGCACGAGCCCGGAGACGCAGCCCGTGGGCAACGTCCTGGAGACGACGGACGAGGCGACCGGGGTGTGGGCCCGCCTGGCGATGCGCCCGGGGGACTGGGGCACGAAGCTGTCGCTCTCCCTGTCCGGCATCCCGGAGGGGGCGCGCTGCCGCCTCGTCGCCGTGGGGTCGGACGGCAAGCGGGAGACGGCAGCGTCCTGGCACGCCGGCTACGAGGGCACGGCCAACGTGGACGGCGTCGTGGCGCTGGAGCCGGAGGCGATCGAGAGGTTCGAGGTCATCACGTTCGACGGCGCCCACCTGGTGACGGTGCGCGAGTGAGCCTCCGCCTCCCTCGGGCGTACGCCGGGAATGCCCGCGTTGCGTGTCCCGTTCCCCCTGGGTGATGTTCGAGATCGCCGTCCTGCTCGCCGTGCTGGCGGCCGCGTGCGCGTACGCGCTGTGGCGCCGCCGTACGGACGGCCGGTTGTCCCCCGTGGGCCCGCGTGACGGCTCGGCGGACGGCAGCCCGGGCCCGCGGGTGGACGCCGGCGACCTGGGCCACGCCCTCGGGGAGAAGGCCACGCTCGTGCAGTTCTCGACCGCGTTCTGCCAGCCGTGTCGCGCCACCCGCCGCATCCTCGACGACGTGGCCTCGGCCGTGCCGGGCGTGGAGCACGTCGAGGTGGACGCGGAGTCGCGGCTCGACCTCACGCGCCGGCTCCGCGTGCTGCGCACGCCGACCACGTTCGTGCTGGACGCGGACGGGCGGGTCGTACGCCGGGCCACCGGGTCGCCGCGCAAGGAGGACGTGCTCGCCGCGCTGGAGGAGACGGTGGCATGACCGCGCCGCCGAGCGCGTGGGGACACGGCCCGAGGCCACGGATCGAGACACCAGTACCGCATGCTGAGACACGTGTGACACCGTCCCGCGCGCTCCCTAGCATCGTGACCATGTGTGGCCGGAGCCTCGACGCCAGGTTCGAGACCCCGCTGCTGACCAAACGGCGCGCGGTCGACCTGTGCCGCGTGGCCACCTGCCTCTGTCACGCCTCCTGACGCCCCGTTCCCGTCCGCTCTCGTCAGGAGCTTGCGCGTGCATGTCGACCCCCGGGGTCAGCGTTTCGCCGCGGCCCTCTCCGCACTCGTCCTCGCCGCCTGCCTGCTGTCCGGCAGCGGCCTGCTGCTGCTCGTGCAGGCAGCGGTCTTCGCCGTCGGCGCCTTCGCCGGGCTGCGGTACGCGCCGCACGGCGTGCTGTTCCGCCGGCTGGTCGCACCGCGGCTGGGCCCGCCCTCCGAGCTGGAGGACGAGGCACCGCCCCGCTTTGCCCAGCTCGTCGGCTTCGCGACCGCCGGCGTGGGCGCTCTGGGGTACCTCGCCGGGCTGACCTGGCTCGGGCTCACCGCCACGGCTCTCGCGCTCGCGGCCGCCTTCCTCAACGCGGCGTTCGGGTACTGCCTGGGCTGCGAGATGTACCTGCTCTCGCAGCGGCTGCGCGGGCGGTCCACGGGCTCGGCAGGCCAGGGGTCGGCAGGCCAGGGCTCAGGCCCAGGCCAGAACGTGATGCCGTGACCCGGCCCGACCTGCGCATTGACGTGCTGGCCTGCGTCGTCTACGACGAGAGGGCGGGGTCGCAGAGTGAGGTCAGCGAGACGTGACTCGACGTACCACCGATCCGGAACAGACCACCTCCAGAGAGGAGACACCATGAGCCGGGAGACCGCGCTCGTCGACGCCGCCTGGGCAGAGGCCCACCTCGGGGACCCCAAGGTCGTCCTCGTCGAGGTCGACGAGGACACCTCCTCGTACGACAAGAACCACATCCGTGGTGCCGTGAAGATCGACTGGAAGCAGGACCTGCAGGACCCGGTCCGCCGCGACTTCGTCGACAAGGCCGGCTTCGAGCGCCTGCTTTCCGAGAAGGGCATCGCGAACGACGACACGGTCGTCCTCTACGGCGGCAACAACAACTGGTTCGCCGCGTACGCGTACTGGTACTTCAAGCTGTACGGGCACGCCGACGTGCGCCTGCTCGACGGCGGCCGCAAGAAGTGGGAGCTGGACTCCCGCGAGCTCGTGCCCGACGCGGTGAAGCGCAGCCCGACGCAGTACACGGCGAAGGGGCCGGACACGTCGATCCGCGCCTTCCGTGACGAGGTCGTGGCCGCGATCGGGGTGCGGAACCTCGTGGACGTCCGCTCGCCCGACGAGTTCTCGGGCAAGCTGCTCGCTCCCGCGCACCTGCCGCAGGAGTCGGCGCAGCGCGGTGGGCACATCCCCAGCGCCCGCAACGTCCCCTGGTCGAAGGCCGCGAACGAGGACGGCACGTTCAAGACCGACGACGACCTGCGCACCCTGTACGGGGACGTCGGCCTCGACTTCGGCAAGGACACCATCGCGTACTGCCGGATCGGTGAGCGCTCGGCGCACACCTGGTTCGTGCTGCACGAGCTGCTCGGCCAGCAGAACGTGAAGAACTACGACGGCTCCTGGACCGAGTACGGCTCCCTGGTCGGCGTGCCGATCGAGACGGGGGCGGGCTCCTGATGTGTGGCGGCAGCACCGGGGGCGCCTCCCTGGAGGGGGTCGACCTGTCCAAGGAGTCCGTCGTGCAGGGCGTCGTGGCCCGTGACGGGCAGCCGGTCGGGGGCGCGTACGTCCGGCTGCTCGACGGGTCGGGCGAGTTCGTGGCGGAGGTGCCGACGTCCGCGACGGGGCAGTTCCGCTTCTTCGCCGCGCCCGGCACCTGGACGGTGCGTGCGCTCGCGCCCGGAGCCGAGCCCGTCGACCGTACGGTGGTCGCGCAGATGGGTTCGGTGGCCGAGGTGGAGGTGACCCTGGCGGGATGACCCGCCGAGGGGCCTGCCTGGGCGACCACACAGCCTGGTAGCCAGGGGGTGGAGCCAGTGGCCAAGTCGCGCGGCTGGCGTCCACCGTCGGCCCGCCTCCCTGGCCAGCCCCATGAGGTGGAGGTCGGGGTCGACGCCCTGCTCGGCGAGGAGGCCGAGCCCGAGTGGGACATCGGCTCCGACCCCGTGGGGCGTTCGGGGCGGGAGCGCCATGTGCTCGGACTCGCGCTGGGCGCCGGCCTCGCCACGTTCTTCCTCGTCTGGGGCGCGCTCGTCGCGTTGCCGGACGGTGGCCCGTCGACGACGACCGCCGGCGCGACGCAGCGGGCCGAGCCGCGCCCGTCGGCGCCGCCGAGCCCGAGCGCGTCCGTCACGGCAAGCGCCACCCCCAGTGCGTCCCCCACCCCGACCCCGCTCGCGGTGAGGCCCACGTCCGGCCGGCTCATCGGCACGGCGTACGCGGGCCCCGTCCGCGCGGTCACGGCCACGGACGTCACCGCCACCTGTGAGGACGGCCCCAGCACGGACGGGTCCGGCTCGACCGTCACGTTCGAGGCGCCCCTCGCGGCCGACGGTGACCCGTCCACGGCGTGGCGCTGCCCCGGCGACGGGGTGGGGGAGCGGCTCGTCCTCCGGCTTCCCGGGCGGGTGCCGCTCGCCGAGCTGTCACTCGTGCCGGGCTGGGCCCAGACCGACCCCACGAACGGCAACGACAGGTACGCGCAGAACCGCCGCCTCGCCCGTGTGCGCTGGACGTTCGACCACGGCGCGTTCGTGAACCAGACGCTCGACACCGACCCGGCCACACGAGCCCCTCAGGTGCTGCGCGTGCCTGCCGTGCGCACCTCGTCGGTCACGCTGGAGGTCCTGGACACCTCCGAGGACTTCGAGCGGGACGCTGCACCGGTCAGCGAGGTCCGCCTCGCCGCCGCGCGCGACGACCGAGGGTGACATCGGTTCTCGGCCACGAGGGCCTTCTGCAGGGGCCCACCTCTGCGTTCACCCGGCTCGGGTGACGAATCCCCAGGCCCGCGTGATGGAGGGTCAAGGGGTGGGCGCCGAGCTGTGCGCCGAGGGCAGTCCCTGGGCTGTGTGGGCGAGAGTGACGGAGAGCACCGATGTCGGACAAAGACAATGACACCCTGTATGTCATCGCCGCCGCGTACGACGACGTGGACAGTGCCATCACCGATTACGAGGCCGTGAAGGCGCTGTACCGCGAGGTCAGGACCTCGCACGACTTCGACGCCGCCGTGATCGCGAAGGAGTCGGACGGCAAGGTCCGCATCGTGAAGAAGCACGAGCAGCCGACGCGGCACGGTGCTGCGGTCGGCCTGGGCTGGGGCCTCGCCGTGGGCGTCGCCTCCGTGATCTTCCCGCCGCTCGGCATCGGGGTGGCGGCAGGCGGCGCCGGCGGCGCGGCCATCGGCGCGGTCGCCGGTCACGCCAGCGGCGGCATGTCGCGGGGCGACCTCAAGGAGCTCGGCGAGACGCTGGACGCCGGCCAAGCGGGCTTGATCGCGGTGTACGAGACGAACCTCGCCGACCAGGTCGCCGCGAACATCAAGGCCGCGAACCGCGTGGTCTCGAGGGCGACCGACATGGCTGCCGACCAGCTCGCGGCAGACATGAAGGCGGCGGAGCAGGCGGACGTACCGCGTCAGGCAGGGGCCCCCGAGGGGGCGGCCACGGAGACCGGCCGAACCTAGACACCGAGCAGGCCCACGGCGGGACGCGCCGGCGCTAGTAGACGAGCGCCTGCGCGTCCTCTGCCGTCGCCTCCGCGACGAAGGCCGCGGCGCCGGCCACACGTACGCCGTCGATGAGGTCACCCTCGCTGATCCCGCGACGGGCCGCACACTGCGTACAGAGGGTGACCTGCCCATCTGCGAGGACCGCGGCGAGCAGCTCGGCCAGGGGCGCCGCGTGGGGCAGCTCGAACTCAGCGGCACGGCCCGGAAGCGCGAACCAGGACGACTCGCCGGTGAGCCATAGGGACACCTCGACGCCGGACGCGACGGCGGTGGCCGCCACCGTGAAGGCCTGGGCGCAGCGCTCCGGCGCGTCGGCTCCGGCGGTGACCTTGACAACGAGCGAACGGGCCATGCTCCGAGCCTAGGAGGTGCGCGAGACGGAGGGAGGCTTCGATGAGCACACCGTTGTGGGGGGGTGGACGTCTCCCACTACCAGGGGCACGTGACCTGGTCACGGGTGCACGCCGAGCGGTTCCGGTTCGCCGTCTGCAAGGCGACGGAGGGCCTCACGTTCACGGACTCCACGTTCGCCGGCAACGTCCGGCGGAGCTGCTGACGGATCCGGACGCGGACCCGGCCGACGTCGCCGCGGCCATCGTCGAGGCGCCGCCCGAGGACGCGGCCGCACGGGTGGCGGAGGGGATCGCCGAACGCCTCGCCGAGCGCACGCCTGCGCCCGGCGGGGGGGACGAGGCGGTCTAGACTCGGGCCCGTGCTCGAGCTCATCTACACCGGCCTGCTGGTCGGCGTCGCGCTGCTCATCACGTGGTTCGCGGGTCTCGTCGTGTACAAGCTGTTCAAGGGCCAGGCGTAGTACCGATGCCGATCGAGATCCCCTCCGACCTCCACCCGGTCTGCGTGCCGATCGCGTTCCTGCTCGGCACGTGGGAGGGCGCCGGGGTGGGCGGCTACCCCACGATCGAGGAGTTCCACTTCGGCCAGGAGGTCGTGTTCTCGTACACGCCCGACAAGCCTTTCCTCGAGTACGGCAGCCGCTCCTGGCTGCTCGACACCGAGGGCCAGAAGGTCCGTCCGCTGGCCAAGGAGACGGGCTACTGGCGACCCCAGGAGAACGGTGAGATCGAGGTGCTCCTCGCGCACCCGACCGGATTCGTCGAGCTGTACCTCGGCACGATCGGCACGGCCAAGGTCGAGATCACCACGGACGCCGTGGTCCGCAGCGCCTCGGCCAAGGAGGTCACCGGCGGGCACCGGCTGTACGGGCTGGTCGATGGCGACCTCATGTGGGCGTACGACATGGCGGCGGTCGGGCAGCCGCTGCAGCCGCACCTGTCCGCCCAGCTCAAGCGCGTCAGCTGACGCGTCGGCCGGTCGGCTCAGGTCTGGTCCGCCGCGAGCCAGCGGTCCATCCGGTCGCGCCGGAGGGCGTTGAAGAGCGGTCGGGTGCCCGCGGGGTCGAGGAACAGCACGCTCTGGCCCTCCGCCCACCCCGAGGACGCCACCGGCGTCGTGGTGTAGGCCATATCGCTCCCGCGGACGTGTCGCAGGCTGAGGGCGATGTCGCGCATGCGGCCACCGGTCAGCTCTTCGTCGACGGTGAGGGAGCCCGTGACGGCGCCGAGGAGGTCGTCGAGCGCGAAGGGGTTGGTGAGGACGCCCGCGCTCACGACCTTGCTCGCGAGGGCGGACATGAACTGCTGCTGGCGCTCGATACGGCCCAGGTCGCCGGTGGGGAGTCCTGCCCGCTGCCGCACGAACAGCAGAGCCTCTGCCCCGTCCACGTGGTGCACGCCCGCCTGCCAGGTCTTGTCGTTGTAGTAGTCGTGCACGGTCTCAGGGACCTGGACGTCCACCCCGCCGACCGCGTTCGTCATGGACTCGAAGCCCGCGAAGTCCACGATCGCGACGTTGTCGACCCGGACGTCGGTGAGCGCTTCGACCGTCCGGACGAGCAGTGGCGGGCCGCCCCACGAGTAGGCCGCGTTGATCTTGGCGTTTCCGTGCCCGGGCACCGGCACCCAGGCGTCGCGAGGGATCGACACGACGTACACGCCGCTGCGGTCCGCGGGGATGTGCACGAGCATGATCGTGTCGGTCCGCTGGGCGCCTGGCTGCCAGCTCACGCCGCGCGCCGCCGTCCCGGTGGTGGGGTTGGACGAGCGCGCATCCGAGCCGACCAGCAGCATCGTCAGGCTGTCGTTCGCCTCGTGGGGCTGAGAGGGTCTGATGCGTTCGGGAATTCCCTCGAATGCAGGAACGCGGGGGATGTCGTCGAGCCGCTCCGTGGCCACGTAGCTCATGCCGGCCACGCCGAGCACGGCGACGGACAGCACGGAGAGTGAGCCAATAGCGACGATGCGTGCTACGCGAGCACGAGCGGACCGGGGCAATTCGCCTCCTGCGATGGACCAGCGAGGTCCCCCGAATTCGCTTCCTAGAATTGTCCTCCATGACTGAGGCGTCGGAGGACTCGTTGGGCGGAGCGCTGCACGCCCGCGGCTATCGCCTGACCCCCCAGCGGCAGCTCGTCCTGCAGGCGATCTCGGCCCTCGGTCACGCCGCGCCGGACGAGATCCTGGCCGAGGTGCGCCGCACCGCCGCGGGGGTCAACCTCTCGACCGTCTACCGGTCGCTCGAGGTGCTCGAGGAGGTCGGGCTCGTCACCCACGCCCACCTGGGCCACGGCTCGCCGACCTACCACGCCGCGACCGACGACGACCACGTCCACCTGGTGTGCCGGCACTGCGGGTCCGTGACCGAGACCGACGTGGAGATCGTGGGCGGCCTGGTGGCCGCCCTGGACGACCGGCACGGCTTCTCGACCGACGTCCAGCACTTCGCGATCTTCGGGCGCTGCGCCCGCTGCCGGGGCTGACCTGCGGGCCGGGCCTACCCTGGGCCCATGGAGCCCACGGCGTACCGGAGCCCGCTGCTCGCCCGGCCAGGTGCGGTCGAGGCCGACCCTCCCGACTCAGGCGTGGCCTCGCACTACGGCGACCCGTTCCGCGAGCAGCGCACGCTGGCCGACGGCCAGGGCTTCGTCGACCTCTCCCACCGGGGCGTCGTCACGGTCAGTGGGCCGGACCGGCTGACCTGGCTCCACTCCCTCACCAGCCAGCAGCTCGAGGGGCTTCCCGCGGGCGAGGGCACCGAGGCGCTCATCCTCTCCCCGCACGGCCACGTCGAGCACGCCCTCTACCTCGTCGACGACGGCGAGACGACCTGGGTGCACGTCGAGCCGCAGGCGGCCCCCGGGCTCGTCGAGTTCCTGGACCGGATGCGGTTCCTCATGCGGGTCGGGGTCGCCGACGTGACCGAGGCGTACGCGGTGGTGTGGGAGCCCGTCCCCGCGTCGTCCGTCCCCGAGCCCGCGTACGTGCACCGGGCGGACGCGCGTGGGCGCGACCTGTTCGTCCCGCGCGGGCGCCTCGAGGCGTACGCCGACGCGAGGCAGGAGCCCGCCGGCATCTGGGCGTACGAGGCGCTGCGGGTCGAGGCGCGCCGGCCGCGGCTCGGTCTCGACACCGACCCGAGGACCATTCCGAACGAGGTGGGCTGGATCGACTCCGCCGTCCACCTCGACAAGGGCTGCTACCGCGGCCAGGAGACGGTGGCGCGGGTGCACAACCTGGGTCGTCCGCCGCGGCGGCTGGTGTTCCTGCACCTGGACGGCAGTGCCGAGCGTCTGCCCGCCCAGGGTGACCCGGTGGAGCGTGACGGCCGTACGGTCGGCTTCGTCGGCACCGCCGTACGCCACCACGAGCTGGGGCCGATCGCGCTCGCGATGGTGAAGCGCAACGTGCCACCGGAGGCGGAGCTCACGGCCGCCGGCGTGGGTGCGAGCCAGGAGGTCGTGGTCGATCCCGAGGTGGGCCTGCATGTGCGCCGATGAGACCCTCCTAGACTCTCCTGCGTGACAGGGCCGGGACGGAGAGCGTCCGTGCGGGGCATCGACCGCTTCCGCATCCTGTACGTGTGCACCGGCAACGTCTGCCGGTCCCCCGCCGCTGAGCGCCTCACGCTCGCATGGCTGGCAGAGCACCTCGGTGACGACGCGCGTGCGTTCGAGGTCGCGAGCGCCGGGACGCACGGTCTCATCGGTCATGCGATGGACGACGACGCGGCACGTGCGCTGGAGAAGCACGGCGGCTCGCCGGAGGGGTTCACCGCCCGCGTGATGGAGCCGTACCTCGTCGAGTCCAGCGACCTCGTGGTGGGCCTGGCACGCGCGCATCGTGCGGCCGCGGCCCGCATGGCGCCGGCCGCGATGCGCCGCGCGTTCACGCTTCGCGAGCTCGACCGCCTCGCGCAGGCCACCGAGGCGATGCCGCCGGGGGGGTCTGTCACCGAGCGAGCCCGCAAGTTCGTCGACCAGGCCGCCTCCCTGCGCGGCACCCTGCCGCGCGTCTCGGCAGAGGACGACGACGTCGCTGACCCGATCGGCCGTCCCCCCGAGGTGCACATCGAGGTCACCGACCAGATCGCCGAGACGGTGCAACGCGTGATGACCTGCCTGACGTCGTAGACCTGCACGAGCGCCTCACCTGCGGGGGATCGGCTGTCCACAGTGCGAGGGAGAAGCGCGGCACCGCTGATGCCTGACTTGTTACGTTTCGGCACCTACTCGTTGCCGTCCCCGGAGGTGCCTCGTGCCGGATCAGGCTGTCGAGGTCGACATCCCGCCTGTCGTGTATGTACCCGCCCGTCCACCCGCCCCGGTGACACGGAGGTGACGCTGACGCTCCGGCAGCTCGTGGACGGCCGGGTGGCGCTCTCGCGTACTCCGCATTGGACCGCCTGGTCGCGGCGTGCGGGGAGCAGCAGCCGTGGGCCCTGCTGCAGACGGATCGGCTCGACGAGATACGCGCGATGGGCGGCGGCTGGGGCGTCGTCATGCTCGACGCTCACCTGCCGGCCGAGCTGCGCGAGGAAGAAGACGACGCCCGCGCCGAGTCACTCCGGGGGGCCGGTCGTGGCTGACGACGAGATGTCGATGACGCCGGACGGCCTTCACCAAGCCGCGCGCTCGCTGCGCGACGGCGGGGAGCGGCTGGAGGGTCAGGCGCAGTCCGTCCCGGATGCACCGGACGCGGAGCCGTGTACGGACGGGGTGGCCGCTGTGCTGGCGTGGTTCGCGGACTCCGCGTCACGGCTCGTCGGCGGCACGCTCGCCTCGGCCGACGCCGTCACCGAGAGCATCGACGCGTACGAGAGGACCGACACCGGCACGGCCGAGGCGATGCACGGCCTGGGCGGTGACGGGTCATGACGCTGAGCACGGTCGTCCAGGGCGATCCGGCTGCCTGTCGCGCGACCGGGCGCTGGATGACCTCCACGTACGCCGACGCGGTTCAGCGCTGCGGTGACGGCGTACACCGCGCTCGCACGGGTTCGCAGGACTGCTGGACGGGCGGGGCGGCGGACGCCTTCCGTACCCGGATGCACGATGCGGGCATCCAGTCCGACGACCTGGCCCAGGGCGCCCAGCGGGTCGTGCGGGCCTTGCAGACGTACGCCGACAGCCTGGACGCCGCCCGGGCGCGCATGGCCCAGGCGCGCGAGATCGCGAGCGCCGGGGGGCTACCCGTCAGCGGTACCACCATCGGCGACCCCGGCCCCGCGCCGGTGCACCCCGGGCCACAGGAGGGCCCGGTGTCCCCGGCGGCGGCCGACGCCCACGCCTCCCAGACGGACGCGTGGACAGCTCACCAGGCGAAGACCCGGGCATACCAGCAGGCAGGGGAGCAGACCTCCGACGCTGGCGAGATCGTCTCTGACGCTGCCACGGCGCTGGTCGCCGTGCTGACGGACCAGCTGAGCAAGGCTCCACTGACCGCGTTCGACGGGCTCGCCGGGCTCGTGGCCGGGTACGGCGCGTGGGCGGCCAAGCAGGGCACCTTCGCTCGAACGGCCGGGATCGCCGGGCGTCTCGCGGCGAACTCGAACCTGTCGTACCGCGGCGCTGTCCGCGCGCTGCTGATCCAGCGGGAGAACCTCGACAAGGCCGCAGCCGCGGCGGCGAGAGCGAACACCCCGCTGGCTCGTGCCATCAGCCGGCTTCCCCAAGGATCTCGCGACCTCCTCGCCATGCATGGCGACGAGCTCGTGCCGGACGGCACGGGGGCCCTCGCCCGAGGCAGCCGCGCAGTCCTGGGCAAGATCCCGGTTGCCGGAGCGGCGGTCACGGCATTCGGGATCGGTTCGGACATCGCCGGCGGCAAGGACCCTGGAAAGGCGATCTTCTCGGGCGTCGCGGGGATGGGCGCCGGCATGGCGGCGGGCGCCCTACTGGCTAGCAACCCGGTCGGTTGGGCCGTCGCCGGCAGTGTCGTCGCGGGGATCGGTGTGGGGTACGCCGCCGACTGGGCCTGGGACAACGGCGTGGGCGAGGCCGTCGGCGATGCGGGGGACGCTATTGGAGACGCGGCGGGGGACGCGGCTGACTTCGTCGGCGATCTCGTCTAGGAGAATGTGACATGGACGGCATCGACCTACCACCCAAGCCGGATGCGCGCACGGGCGAGCCTCGCCCACCCGAAGCGCCGCTGAGGGCCGGGTGGTCCCCCGGGGAGAACGAGAGAGCTCTGGACGGGGTGGTTCTCGAGCCGCCTCCGGGGCAGGGTCCGGTGCTGGAGTCATTTCGACCATCCAAGGCGTCCATGACGATGGGCCTCCTTGTCGTTCTCGGCATCTTCTTCGTTGTGGGGACCGTGAAGATGGGCAGCCTGGAGTGGGTCAGCCTCTGGTGGGCATGGTTGATCATCGGCCTCACGGTGCTCTTGCTCGTCGTCGGCTCGCGGCGAAAACAACTGGCCGCGGGCGCCGATTGGCTGAGCGTCCGCGGGGCCTGGGTGCGCACGTACGAGCTGACGCGTATCAAGGCGACGCGGGCGTACGCGACGGTCGCGTTCGAGTTCGTCGACTCGGGTGGGCGGCACGTCTACACGAAGGCTTTGGATCTCCAGCAGAACTCGCGGCTGTGGGATCTCGTCAACAACGGGATCCTGCACTCGGTGTATGTGAACCGGGCTGAGGTCAACGCGCTTGCGCGCAAGTCGCTAGAACTCGACGACGGACGATGGCTGTGATGAGACGGACCGATCTACCTGCCCGCCCTGACCGTGAGACTGGCGAGCCTCGCCCGCCTGAGGCTCCCTTGCGTGCGGGCTGGTCCCCGGGCGAGAAGGCCTCCCCGGGTGAGGTGCCGCCGTTTGACCCGCCACCAGGGCGAGGGCCGGTCCTCGAGTGGTACCAGCACTCCCGGGCAACGGCATGGTGGGCCATCGCATTCGGGTTCGGGTGCTCGCGGCCTTCGCCACGTTCAAGGCGGGCGGGCTGGAGTGGGTCGGGTACTGGTGGCTGTGGCTCATCGTCCTTCTGACCCTGCTGCCGGTCTTCCTCAGCGTCAGGGGCAAGCGTGTGTCGGCCGGGGCGGACTGGCTGCGGGGCAAGAAGGGGTGGGTGAGCACGTACGAGCTCACGCGCATCAAAGCGTCGCGGGCGTACGCGACGATCGCGTACCAGTTCACCGACGCCGGTGATCGACACCTGTACCTGACCGCGACCGACCTGGAGGAGAACCCGCGGCTGTGGGACCTGGTCTACAACGGGATCCTGCACTCGGTGTATGTGAACCGGGCCGAGGTCAACGCGCTTGCGCGCAAGTCGCTAGAACCCGACGACTGACGACGCGACGCACTGACCCCCAGGCCAGGGCCGGCCGGTTGCCCGATGCCCCCCTGCCTCAACCCCCCGAAGGTCGGACGCGGCGCGCAGAGCGGGGTTACTGTCCCCAAAGGGCTCGGGGGGAGGTAAGGCAATCGCGCGGCGGAGGGGTTCGCGATGTTCTGTCCGAATTGTGGGCGGCGTGCGAACGACGGGGACTCGTTTTGCGGCTCGTGCGGTCAGGCGCTGGTAGGGGCGTCTGCCGGACCGCAGCAGCAGGCTGCCCCGACGCAGCCGTTTGCGGTGACACCGCCGCCCGCGGCTGAGGTACGTCCGGCGGCGGCACCGCATCCGCGGACCCCCGAACAGACGGGACCTCCCAGCCGGTTCGCACCACGCTGGTCGCTCACCCCGGAGGACCTGTTGGGCGGGGACTGGGTCGGGGCGGCCGCGACCGCGTTGTCTGCATGGCTGGTCCTCGTGGCGTCCTCCGTCGCCCTGGCCGCGACGATGATCAGCGGGGACACGAGCGCGAGGGGTCTGCTCATCCTCACCGGGTCTCTCGTGGGAGCCGCTTTCGGCGGGGACACGTCCCTCTCGGCCGCGGGCCTGCAGTGGAGCATCGGCGTCTACCCGCTGACGCTGACCTGCCTGACCCTCGTGGCGGCAGGGTGGGTGTTCCGCCGGCGGTTGCTGGCGGTGGGGGTGGGCCCCGACGTGCGGCCCGAGCTGCGGGGACTTCTGGGTGCGGGTCTCCAGGCGGTCCGTGTCGGCCTGGTGTTCGTCGTCCTGATGGTGGGTTCGACACTCGTCCTGCGCGGCTCGGTTCCCGACGGTGCGTCGTCGCTGAGGCTTTCGGTCTCGCCTGGTCTCCCCGCGGCCCTCGGCTCTCTGCTGCTCACCCTGGCCTGTCTGAGCGTGGTGCTCGTGGTGCACCGTGCCTCGCTGCCCGCGCAGGTGAGGACGGTGATCCGATGGGTCGCGATCCCGGCGAAGGCGATCGGAGTGGCCTTCCTGGGTGCCAGCGTCCTGACCCTCATCGGGGGGCTGGTCGCCATCGGGGTGGCTGACCTGGACGACCAACGCGTCGTGGTCGCGAGCCTCATCGGGTGCCTTCCGAACGTCACCCTGGTCGTCCTGTACATGGGTATGGGCGCCGCGCTCCAGGTCGGCGGATCCGGCGGGGAGCTGTTCACCGACACCTTCGGCGTCGTCGCGGCAAAGGTGCACGTCACCACCCTCACCAACGAGGTCAGCGCGTGGTACTGGCTCATACCCGTGCTGACGACGCTCACCGTGCTGGCGATCGCGGTGCTGGTGGTCTGGTTCAGCCGCGACGGTGGCCTGGCCCGGAGCAACCTGCTGCGTACGGTCGCGCTGGCGGTCCTGGCTGCTCCGTTCGTCACCCACCTGGCCTCCCTGCACACGCATCTGAGCGGGGGGATCGCCGAGAACGTCCGCGGCATGCTCGGAGTCGACTGGCCCGAGGCGCTGGGGCTGAGCCTGCTGTGGTTCATCGGAGCCGCGGTGGTGGGCAGCGCTCTCGTCCCGACGATCCTGGAGCGCCGGGCGGCCCCGGTGCGGACGCCGCCGCAGCCGGGACAGGTCATGTCGTGAACTTCTGTACGTCATGCGGGGCCCGTCTGGCGACAGGGCAGAGGTTCTGTACGGCATGCGGCGCCGCCGTCACAGGTGTGGCCGAGAGCCCCGGTGTGGCCGAGAGCCCCGGTGCGGCCGAGAGCCCCCGTGTGGTCGGCACCGCCGAGAGGGCAGGCACCCCCGGGATGACCGGCAGCCCCGTCAGCACCGAGCCTGCGCCGGGCACGACCCAGATCCTGGCGACGGCCGAGGCCAGGCCTTTCTGGTCCGGAGCCCGGCTTCTGGTGGCGCTGGCCGTCGTCGTGCTCCTGGGGACGGGGCTGGGCGTCTGGTGGTTCGGCGTCCAGGAGGACCCGGTCACCACGAAGCAGGCGGGCTCGGCACCCAGGGCTATCTCGGAGCCCAGGGCGACCCCGGACGCCGCAACGGGCACGACCGGCGAGGGAGGTGGCGACGCGAACGAGGGCACCGCCGGCCAGGCAAGCGGCGACGCGCGCGCGGGCACGGTGAACTCCCGGACCATCCCCCTGCCGGCCCCACCGCCGGACTGGGGCAGCAACCTGGCCAGCTTTGCGGAGGTGTTCGCACCGGGGCAGAGCCAGGACAGCCAGGACAACGCCGGCAACCTGGTGACGTACGACCCGGCGAACCTCACGGACGGCGTCCCCGAGACGGCGTGGCGCATGGACGGTGACGCGTCCGGTCGGAGTCTCACCGTCGTCCTCCCGTACCGGGCCCGGGTCACCCACGTCGGCCTCATCAACGGGTACGCCAAGACCGACGCCGCCGGGGGCCGGGACGACCGCTACCTCCAGAACCGGCGTGTCACCTCGGTGACCTGGCGGTTCGAGGACGGTACGCGGGTGAGACAGCAGATGGGCCGCACCCGCGACCTGCAGTACATCCCCGTGCCCGGCCGTCACCCGTCCACGGCGGCGGTCACGATGACGATCGAGTCGACCTCGGGCTTCGGGACGAAGGGCACGCGGGCGTACGACTTCACGGCGGTCTCCGAGATCGCCGTGTTCGGGGACTGAGCTGCCGAGGATGACTGAGCCGCCGAGGATGCGCGCCTGGGTGGGCGTGCTCCTGCTCTCGGCCGCGGTGGCGTGCGCGGGCAGCGGGGGCACCCCTGACCCGCTCGCCGCTCCGAGCGCCTCGCCGCCGGCCGCGCTCGGCT
>JBOGEN010000099.1:0-64723 GCA_050743265.1 Actinomycetes bacterium | reverse complement strand
GGGCACGCTCGGCGCGGGCCTGCTCGCGCTGCTCTCCCGCGACGTCCTGGACGACGACACCTGGGAGGCGGTCGAGGACACGCTGCTCGCCGCGGACGTCGGGGTGGCCGCGACCCAGGAGCTCGTCGAGCGCCTGCGTACCCGGGTCAAGGTGCTCGGCACGCAGGACACCGAGGGCGTCCGCGCGCTGCTGCGCGAGGAGCTGCTGACCGTCGTCGGCCAGGACGCCGACCGCACGCTGCGCACCGCGCCCGGCGACGCGGGCCCTGCGGTCGTCCTCGTCGTCGGCGTGAACGGCACGGGCAAGACCACCACCTGCGGCAAGCTCGGCCGTGTACTCGTCGCGGACGGCCGCAGCGTGCTGCTCGGCGCGGCGGACACGTTCCGCGCCGCGGCGGCCGACCAGCTGGAGACCTGGGGTTCGCGCGTCGGGGCGGAGACGGTCCGTGGCCCGGAGGGGGCCGACCCGGCGAGCGTCGCGTTCGAGGCGGTCCGTCAGGGCAGTGAGCGCGGCATCGACACGGTCGTCCTCGACACCGCCGGGAGGCTGCACACCAAGGCCGGCCTCATGGACGAGCTCGGCAAGGTCAAGCGCGTGGTCGAGAAGCGGCACCCGGTCGACGAGGTCCTGCTCGTCCTCGACGCCACCACCGGCCAGAACGGCATGATCCAGGCGCGCGTGTTCGCCGAGGTCGTCGACGTCACCGGGATCGTCCTCACGAAACTGGACGGCACCGCGAAGGGTGGCATCGTCGTGTCGGTGCAGCGCGAGCTCGGCGTGCCGGTCAAGCTCGTCGGGCTGGGTGAGGGTCCCGACGACCTGGCTCCCTTCGAACCCGAGGCGTTCGTGGACGCGATCCTCGCCGGCTGAGGGGGAGTGCGCACCGTGTCCAGCGACGAGGGGGGACGAGCCGTGTCCGCTGACGAGACGCCCGACGCGGCGTCCTCGGTCGACCTGCGGTCCGCGCTGGAGCGGGTGCTCCCCGCCCTGGAACAGCACCTCGCGGCGGACACCTCCGACCCCGGTGCCGCACCCGACGCCGCCTGGCGGGCGTTGCTCGACGAACCCGTGCCGCAGAAGGGGCGCGGGGCGGAGACGACGCTGGAGCGGCTCGCCGACCCGGTCGTCCGGCACGGCCAGCGGATGACGAGCCCGGGCTTCCTCGGCTGGATCACGGTCGGGCCGCCCGTGGTGCCGGCGGTGGCCCGCCTGGCGACCACCCTGATGGGGACGCAGCGCTACCTCGGGCACTCGGGCAACCTGCTCGAGGAGGTCGGGCTGCGCTGGCTCGCCGAGGTGTGCGGCCTGGACGAGGGTGTCCGCGGGGTGTTCTCCAGCGGGGGGTCGGTGGCCAGCCTGCTCGCGCTGGGCGCGGCCCGTCAGGCGGCGTACGAGCGGCTCGGCCACGACCCGGCCCGCGACGGCATGGCCGGGCTGCCCCGCGGCCGGGTGTACGGCAGCAGCGAGCTGCACCACTGCCTGCTCAAGTCCGCCGGCGTGCTCGGCCTCGGCCGGGACGGCGTCGTGCTCGTGGACACCGACGCGCGGCACCGGGTGGACGTGGCCGCGCTGCGCCGACACCTCGCGGAGGACGTTGCGGCGGGCATCGTCCCTGTCGCCGTCGTCGCGATCGCGGGCACCACGAACACCGGTGCGGTCGACCCCGTGGCCGAGGTGGCGGACGTGGCCGAGGAGTTCGGCGCCTGGCTGCACGTCGACGGGGCGTACGGCCTGTTCGGCCGGCTCGACCCCGAGGTGGCCGACCAGTTCGCCGGGGTGGAGCGGGCGGACTCCGTCGTCGTCGACCCGCACAAGTGGCTCGCCGTGCCGACGTCGTGCGGCGCGACGTTCGTCCGGGACGGCGAGCTGCTGGGACGCGCGTTCACGGGCGAGCCGAGCGACTACATCGAGGGGGCGTTCTCCGCGGCCGAGACCGCGTCCTCCCCCTGGGCGTCGATGGGGGCGCCGTACCACGAGTGGTCGCTCGAGCTGACCGCGCCCGCCCGCGGCGTCGTCGTCTGGGCGGCGCTGCACGAGATCGGCGTGGATGGCCTGCGCGACCGTGTCGTCCGCCACAACGCGTACGCCCGGCGTGTGGCCGAGCTCGCCGAGGCGGACGAGCGGCTCGAGGTGCGAAGCGCCCCCGAGCTGTCCATCTGCTGCTTCCGGTACCGGCGTGACGGGCTGGACGACCTCGCGCTCGACCGGCTGAACGGCGAGCTGTTGCGCCGCATGCACGCCGAGTCGCCGTACGTGCCCTCGGGCACCTGGGTGGACGGACGGTTCGCGATCCGTCCGTGCTTCATCAACCCGCGGACGACGCAGGCGGACGTGGACGGGATGGTCGCCTGCGTCCGTCACCTGGGCGACGCGCTCTGACCGCAACGCCCGGGCGTACATCCCACGATGTGGACGAATGTCACACCGCTGTAACGCAACCGGGCGGTCCGACACGTGCGCGCAACATGTCGCGCCAGCCCAGGTAACACGCGTCCGCGACAGTGACGTCTGACACGGTCGGCAACGGCGCCGGCCTCCACCCGGCACGGTGACGGACCGCAGCACACCGTGCCCTGTGCGAGGGAGCGGAATCACCGTGCCCGACATCGACACCGGCGACACCGCCTGGTTGCTCACCAGCGCGGCGCTCGTCCTCCTCATGACCCCGGGCCTTGCCTTCTTCTACGGCGGCATGGTCCGCGCGCGCAGCGTGCTCAACATGCTCATGATGAGCTTCGCCTGCCTGGGCGTCGTCACGATCCTGTGGGTGCTGTACGGCTACAGCCTGGCCTTCGACACCGACCTCGGGACCGGCCTGCTCGGCGGGTTCGGCGAGATGGGTCTCGGCGGCACGCTGGACGAGGTGGCGGGCACCGTCCCCACGCCCGTCTTCGCCGCCTTCCAGCTCATGTTCGCCGTCCTCACCCCTGCCCTCATCAGCGGCGCCATCGCCGACCGCGCCCGGTTCGGCGGATGGGTGCTGTTCACCGCGCTGTGGGTGACGCTCGTCTACTTCCCCGTCGCGCACTGGGTGTTCGCGTTCGACGACGGCAACGGCGGCTGGATCGCCGACCGGCTCGGCGCGCTGGACTTCGCCGGAGGCACCGCCGTGCACGTGAACGCCGGGGCTGCCGCCCTGGCGCTCGCGCTCGTGCTGGGCCGCCGCCGCGGCTGGCCTCGTGAGTCCTCCCGCCCGCACAACCTGCCGCTCGTCCTGCTCGGTGCCGGCCTGCTGTGGTTCGGCTGGTTCGGCTTCAACGCGGGCTCTGCGGTCGCGGCCAACGGCACCGCGGCGATCGCGTTCCTCAACACCCAGGCCGCCACCGCAGCCGCGGTCGTCACCTGGCTGCTCGTCGAGCGTGTTCGCGACGGCAACCCGACGACGCTGGGCGCCGCGTCCGGCGCCGTGGCCGGACTCGTTGCCATCACGCCCGCCTGCGCCGCGGTCAGCCCGTTGGGGGCGCTCGCGGTCGGCGCCGCGGCCGGTGCCCTGTGCGCGCTCGCGGTCGGGCTGAAGTACCGGCTGATGGTCGACGACTCGCTCGACGTCGTGGGCGTCCACCTCGTCGGCGGTGCGGTGGGCTCGCTGCTCATCGGGCTGTTCGCGACCGAGGTGGTCACGGGCGGTCCGAACGGCCTGCTGTACGGGGGCGGGCTCGCGCTGCTCGGCAAGCAGGCCCTCGCCGTCGTCGCCGTGGGGGCGTACTCGTTCGTCCTGTCCTTCCTGCTGGGCACGCTGGTGCAGAAGACCGTCGGGTTCCGCCTCGACGAGGAGGAGGAGGTTACCGGCGTGGACCTGGTCGCCCACGCCGAGACCGCGTACGACCTGCAGGCGCTGGGCAGCGGTCACCGCGCACCGGCCGCGACGGCCGGCCAGCCGTCCGAGACCACGAGGAGCGTGACCGCATGAGGCTCGTCACCGCCGTCATCAAGCCGTTCAAGCTGGACGACGTGCGTGCCGCGCTGGAGTCGTTCGGCGTCCACGGGATGACCGTGACCGAGGCCCAGGGGTATGGCCGCCAGCGGGGGCACACCGAGGTGTACCGGGGCGCCGAGTACGCGGTCGACCTCGTGCCGAAGGTGCGCCTCGAGGTGCTCGTCGACGACGGGGACGCCGAGGACGTGATCGAGGTCATCTGCAAGAGCGCGCAGACCGGCCGTGTGGGCGACGGCAAGGTCTGGTGCGCCCCCGTCGACACGGCTGTCCGGGTACGCACCGGTGAGCGCGGGGCAGATGCACTCTGACCGCTCGATGGCAGGCGCCTCGACGGCCTGTCCGCACGCAGAGACCCTCGCGCACGAGGACGGGGCAGCGTCGCCCGGTGCCTACCGCGAGCGGCGTGCCGCGCTGCTCGCGGAGATGACGGACGAGTGGCTCACGGCTCTCGTGCACGACGGCGTGCCTGGGGAGGGCGTCGCCCTCGCCGCGGTCGGCGGTCAGGGGCGCCGTGACCCCTCACCCCGCGGGGACCTCGACCTCGTCCTGCTGCACGCGCCCGAGGTGGACGTCCGCCCGGTCGCTGAGGCGGTCTGGTACCCGGTGTGGGACTCCGGCGTACGCCTCGACCACGCCGTCCGTACGGTCGAGGAGACGCGCGAGGTGGCCGGGCGCGACGTCCCGGCGCTGCTCGGGCTCCTCGACCTGCGGCACGTCGCGGGAGACGCCGAGCTGACCGCCCAAGCCCGCAGCACGGTCCTGCGGGACTACCGCGCGGCCTCGTTCCGTCGTCTGCCCGAGGTGCTGGTGCACGCGCGGCAGCGGGCCGGCCGGGCGGGGGAGCTGCCGTTCCTCGTCGAGCCCGACCTCAAGGAGGCGCGGGGCGGGCTGCGCGACTTCGCGGTGCTGCGCGCGGTCGGGGCGTCCTGGCTCGCCGACGTCCCGTGGTTCCGGCTGGACGCGCCGCGACGCGCACTCCTCGACGTCCGGGACGCGCTGCACCTGGTGACGGGACGGGAGGTGAACCGCCTGCTGCACCAGGAGCAGGACGAGGTCGCCGACCTGCTCGGCTACGCCGATGCGGACGAACTGCTGCGTGCGGTGTCCACGGCGGGACGCGCGGTGCAGCACGTCGTCGACGTGGTGGAGCGCCAGGCCCGCCGCGCAGTGTCGGCCAGGGACCGGCACCGGGGCGGTCACGCCGGACGTCCGGGGTCGTGGCGGCCCCTGACCCGCGGCGCGCTCGAGCGGGACGGGGAGGTCGCGCTCGACCCGCGTGCCGACCCGTCCGGGGACCCGCTTCTCGCCATCCGTGCGGCCGCTGTGGCCGCGCGGTACGACCTGCCGCTCGCGCCCGGTCTCGTGGACCGGCTGGCCACGCACGGTGCCGACCTCCCGGTGCCGTGGCCGGCCCCGGCCCGTGACGCGTTCGTCAGCCTGCTCGGCGCGGGACCCGGGCTCGTCCCCGTCTGGGAGGCGCTGGACCAGTCGGGCGTGGTCGCGCGGTTGCTGCCCGAGTGGGACGCCATCCGCTCGCTGCCGCAGCGCAACCCGGTGCACCGGCACACCGTCGACAGGCACAGTGTCGAGGCGGTGGTGCACGCCGCCGCCCTCACCACCCGGGTGGACCGTCCCGACCTGTTGCTGCTCGCCGCGCTCTGCCACGACCTGGGCAAGGGTGAGCGGGGAGCCGACCATGCCACCGCGGGGGAAGACCCGGCACGATCCGTCGCGCGCCGAGTCGGGCTCGACGATGCCGACGCGGACCTCCTCGTCCTCCTCGTCCGGCACCATCTGCTCCTGGTGACGACCGCCACCCGCCGTGACCCCGGGGACCCGGCCACGGTCTCCGCGGTCCGATGCGTGGTCGGGTCGCCGCCCGTGCTCGACCTGCTGCACGTGCTCACCGAGGCGGATGCGCGGGCTGCGGGACCCGCCGCCTGGACGACGTGGCGTGCGGCCTGTGTCGGCGACCTCGTCGGTCGCGTCCACGCGGCGTTCCGCGGCGTGCAGCCCCCGGCGCGTCCGGCCCTGCCCGAGCCTGAGCCGGGCCTGTGGGCGCTGGCCGCGGACGGTGCGGCCCGCGTCCGCGTCCGCTCGGGACCGCACGGGCTGGGCGTCACGGTGGTCTCCCGTGACCGACGCGGTCTGCTCGCCGCGGTCGCGGGCGTGCTGTCGCTGCGCGGGCTCTCGGTGCGTACGGCGGTCACCCGGACGCAGGGCGGGGGCGCCGTCATGCAGTGGGACGTCACGTCCGAGGAGGACCCGCGCGCTCTGACACGGCTGGCGGCGACGCTGCAGGCGGACCTGGCCCGCGCCGTGTCCGGCGATCTGGACGTGGACGCGCGTCTCGACGCCCGGCGTACGGCGGGGCTCGCCGCGCTGGGGCCGCCCGGCACCCGACCCACGGCCCCGCAGGTCCGCGCGGTGCCTGACGCCTCGGAGGTGGCGTCCGTGCTCGAGGTGCGCTCGGTGGACGCCGTGGGTCTGCTCCACCGGGTCGCCCGCCTGATCGCGGACGAGGGGGTGGACGTGACCGCCGCCCGGGTCGCCACGTTCGGCAGCCGTGCCGTGGACGTCTTCTTCGTGGTGGGGGCCGACGGCCGGCCACTCCCGAACGGGCAGGCGGGCGCGCTCGCGGCCCGGCTGGAGTCCAGCCTGGCCTGAGGCCGCCCCGCCCCCTCCGGCCAGGCCGATACGCTGGCCGCGACCCACAGCCCCACGCCACGAGGACCATTCGGCCGTGTTCGACACCCTCTCCGACCGCCTCTCCGCGACGTTCAAGAACCTGCGCGGCAAGGGGCGTCTCTCCGACGCCGACATCGACGCCACCGCGCGGGAGATCCGCGTCGCCCTGCTCGAGGCGGACGTCGCGCTGCCCGCGGTCAAGACGTTCATCGCGGCCGTGAAGGAGCGTGCCCGCGGCGCCGAGGTGTCCCAGGCCCTGAACCCGGCCCAGCAGGTCGTGAAGATCGTCAACGAGGAGCTCATCGGCATCCTCGGTGGCGAGACGCGCAGGCTGAGGCTCGCGAAGAACCCGCCGACCGTGATCATGCTGGCGGGCCTGCAGGGCTCCGGCAAGACCACGCTCGCGGGCAAGCTGGGTCGCTGGCTGAACAAGCAGGGCCACGCGCCGGTCCTCGTCGCGGCCGACCTGCAGCGTCCGAACGCGGTCAACCAGCTCGAGGTGGTCGGCGAGCGCGCCGGGGTCCCGGTGTTCGCGCCCGAGCGCGGCAACGGGGTCGGCGACCCGGTGGACGTCGCCCGCCGGGCGATCGAGCACGCGAAGGCCAAGATGCACGACGTCGTGGTCGTCGACACCGCGGGTCGTCTGGGCGTCGACGCCGAGCTCATGCAGCAGGCCGCCGACATCAGGGACGCGGTCGCCCCGGACGAGACCCTGTTCGTCCTCGACGCGATGATCGGCCAGGACGCGGTCACCACCGCCCAGGCCTTCCTCGACGGGGTGGGGTTCGACGGCGTGGTCCTCACCAAGCTCGACGGGGACGCACGCGGAGGTGCCGCGCTGTCGGTCGTGCAGGTCACCGGCCGGCAGGTGATGTTCGCGTCCAACGGCGAGAAGCTGGACGACTTCGACGTCTTCCACCCGGACCGGATGGCCTCACGGATCCTCGGGATGGGCGACATGCTCACCCTGATCGAGCAGGCCGAGGAGCACTTCGACCAGCAGCAGGCCGAGGACCTCGCCTCGAAGCTGCAGACCGGCAAGGACTTCACGCTCGAGGACTTCCTGTCCCAGATGCAGGCAGTCCGCAAGATGGGGTCCATCTCCAAGCTGCTCGGCATGCTCCCGGGCATGGGGGAGATGAAGGACCAGATCGACGCGATCGACGACCGTGACCTCGACCGGGTCTCGGCGATCATCCAGTCGATGACCCCGGACGAGCGGGAGGACCCCAAGATCCTCAACGGCTCCCGGCGGTCCCGCATCGCCCGCGGCTCGGGGACGCAGGTGAGCGACGTCAACGGCCTCGTGGAGCGTTTCACCGAGGCCCGCAAGATGATGAAGCAGATGGCCGGCGGGGGCGGGATGCCAGGGATGCCAGGGGTGCCGGGGATGCCAGGGATGCCGGGCATGCCGGGCATGCCGGGCTCGAGCCGCAAGGCCACCAAGGCGCCCAAGGGCAAGGGCAAGAAGGCGAAGAAGGGCAAGAAGAGCGGCGCCCGCGTGAGCGGTCGTCCGGGCGGGCGCCCGGCGGCCCTGCCCGGCGCCGGCCAGGGACAGGGGGAGCCCGGCGCGCTGCCGCCCGACTTCGAGCTGCCGTCGGAGTTTCGCGGCCTGCTGCCCCCCGACCAGCGCTGAACCCTCTGAGCACGGGAAAGCCGCCCACAGCCAGGCGACCGCGCCCCGAGCTCCGCCCGCCCCCCGAGAGGAGACGCCGTGCCATCGGAGGCCCTTCACGTCCGCGGAGTCGTCCTGCCCGAGCAGGAGCACCGCGACCTGTGGATCGTCGACGGACGGGTCACGTACGAGCCGGTCTCCGACGCCACCACGGCGGCCGAGGGCTGGGTGCTCCCCGGCCTGGTGGACGCGCACTGCCACGTGGGGCTGGACGAGCACGGCGGGGTGCCCGGCGACGTCCAGGAGCGGCAGGCCCTCGAGGAGCGGGATGCCGGCGTCCTGTTGATCCGTGACGCGGGCGTCCCGCCCGACACGCGGTGGATCGACGCGCGCGAGGACCTGCCGCGCGTCATCCGGGCCGGGCGGCACCTGGCCAGGACGAAGCGCTACATCCGCAACTACGGGCACGAGATCGAGCCCGAGGACCTTGTCGCGTACGTCGTCGCCGAGGCGCAGCGGGGGGACGGCTGGGTCAAGCTCGTCGGTGACTGGATCGACAGGGACAAGGGTGACCTGGGGCCATGCTGGCCGCGCGAGGCGCTCGAGGCGGCCATCACCGCGGCCCACGAGCACGGCGCCCGGGTGACGGCCCACGTCTTCGGTGAGGACGCACTGCCCGACCTGCTCGGGGCGGGCATCGACTGCATCGAGCACGGTCCCGGGCTCACTGACGAGACCATCGCGACCATGGCCACACGGGGCGTCGCGCTCGTGCCCACGCTGATCAACATCGACGAGTTCCCTGCGTTCGCCGCACAGGGCGAGGCCCGCTTCCCGGCGTACGCCCAGCACATGCGCGACCTGTACGCGCGCAGGGACGAGACCTTCCGCGCGGCGTACGAGGCCGGGGTCCCCCTCTACGCCGGCACGGACGCCGGCGGGGTGGTCGCCCACGGTCTGGTCGGACGCGAGGTCATGGCGTTGCACCGGGCAGGGCTCACCGCCGAGGATGCCCTTGCCGCCGCCTCCTGGCGCGCCCGGTCCTGGCTGGGCCACCCCGGCCTGGACGAGGGTGACCCGGCCGACCTCGTGGTGCTCGCCGCGGACCCGCTGGACGACCTGGAGGCCGTCACGGCGCCGGCTCGGGTGCTGCTGCGGGGGCGCGTGGTCGTCTGAGCACCTCGCCCCCGCCTCTCGGGGGCCTCCGGGCGGGTCGGGGCGCCCTCCGGCACTCACGGCCCTCCGGACCGTCGAGGTGCCCGGGTCCGCTCGGCTCTCGTCGGCCAGGACTTCGGCTGTGGCCGTTGCGTCTGGCACAATGACCGGCTGGACCGGTGCCGCAGGGCCCTCTCCCCGCGCACGGTCGTCCGACGAGCGGCCCGCCCGTACCCCACGCGGAACGGCGCCCTCACCGACGTCTCACCATCGAAGCTGGGAGCACCACGTCCGTGGCAGTCAAGATCAAGCTCAAGCGTCTCGGCAAGATGCGGGAGCCGCACTACCGCATCATCGTCGCCGACTCCCGTACCAAGCGTGACGGGCGGGCGATCGAGGAGATCGGCCAGTACCACCCGAAGCACGACCCCTCCATCATCACGGTGGATGCCGACCGGGTCGCGTACTGGCTGGGCGTCGGCGCCCAGCCGACGGAGCCCGTCGCCGCGATCCTCAAGGTCACCGGTGACTGGCAGAAGTTCAAGGGTGAGCCCGCGCCCGAGCCGATGAGGGTCGCGCCCCCGAAGCCGGACAAGAAGGCGGCGTTCGAGGCGGCGGCCAAGGAGTCCGCAGCGGAGTCCGACACCGGGGCGACCACGCCGAAGGCCAAGGCCCGCAAGCCGGAGAAGAAGGCCGAACCGAAGACCGAGCAGAAGCCCGAGAAGAAGGCCGAGGAGCCGCAGGCGCCGGCGGCAGAGGGTGGCTCGGACGGGGCCGCTTCTGCGTCCGACAAGCCCACCGAGGCCTGAGGTGCTCGAGGAGGCTCTCGAGCACCTCGTCAAGGGCATCGTCGAGCACCCGGACGACGTGGCGGTGAGCGCCAAGCCGCTGCGTCGCGGCACGGTGCTCAAGGTCCGCGTGCACCCCGACGACCTCGGCAAGGTCATCGGCCGCGGTGGCCGGACGGCCACCGCCCTGCGCTCGGTCGTGGGGGCGCTCGCGAAGGACAGGCACGTCCGGGTCGACTTCCTCGACGTGGACGAGGCCCGCTAGCCGGAGGCTGCGCGTGAAGGTCGTCGCGGGCCGGGTGGCCCGGGCCCACGGGCTCCGGGGCGAGGTCACCGTGGAGGTCCGCACGGACGACCCCGAGAAGCGGTTCGCGTCCGGCTGCGTGCTCGGCACGGACCCGGCACAGGTGGGCCCGCTCGAGGTCGTGCAGGCCCGCTGGCACTCCGGTCGGATGCTCGTCACGTTCGCTGGGGTGGCGTCCCGCGACGCGGCCGACGCGCTGCGCGGCACCCTGCTGGTCGTCGACACGGACGACGACGAGCCGCTGCTCCACCCGGACGAGTTCCTCGACCACGAGCTCGTCGGGCTGGCGGTGTTCACCGTGGGCGGTGACCAGGTCGGGGCGGTTGCCGACGTCCTTCACCTGCCCGGGCAGGACGTGCTGTCCGTGCGTACGCCCTCGGGGGCCGAGGTGCTCGTGCCGTTCGTGTCCGCGATCGTGCCCGAGGTGGACGTCGCCGGCGGCCGGGTCGTGCTCGACCCGCCGCCCGGTCTGCTCGATCTCGACCGGGCTGAGTGAGGGTGCCCATGCGCATCGACGTCGTCACGATCTTCCCGGAGTACCTCGAACCGCTGCGCGTGTCCCTGCTCGGGCGGGCGATCGAGAATGGCCTGATCCGGCTCGGGGTGCACGACCTGAGGGCGTGGACGCACGACGTCCACCGCACCGTGGACGACACCCCGTACGGCGGGGGCCCGGGCCTGGTGATGAAGGCCGAGCCGTGGGGAGCGGCCTTGGACGCCGTCGCCGACGACGCCGGCCTCCTGCCGCGCCTCGTGGTGCCGACGCCCAGCGGGCGACCGTTCACCCAGCAGCTGGCCGCCGAGTACGTGGCCGAGCCGTGGCTGCTCTTCGCGTGCGGCCGGTACGAGGGCATCGACGCCCGGGTCGTCGCGGACGCCGGGACGCGCATGCGGGTGGACGAGGTCTCGGTCGGCGACTACGTGCTCGCCGGGGGAGAGGCGGCGGTGCTCGTCATCGTCGAGACAATCGCACGGCTTCTCCCCGGCGTGCTCGGCAACGCCTCGTCCGTGGTCGACGACTCGTTCGCTCCCGGGGCGATGGACGGGCTCCTCGAAGGCCCCGCCTACACCAAGCCGGCCATCTGGCGGGGCCAGCAGGTCCCGGACGTCCTCGTGTCAGGCAACCACGCGGCCATCGCCCGGTGGCGTCGGGACCAGGCGTTGCGCCGGACCGCCTCGAACCGTCCGGACCTCGTCGCCCGGCTCGACCCGGCCGGGCTCGACGCGCGGGACCGCGAGGTCCTCGCCGAGGTGCTGGGCCCGCAGGCTCTCGTCCGGTTTCTCGGCGGGCCCCCCTCTGTGGCAGACTAGGCGGCTGTTGCCCCGGACGCCTGACCTGCCCTTGCGTGCCCGGGCCCAGACCGACCCCTTCCTCGGAGAAGCGACACCGCCATGCACACCCTGGACAGCCTTGACGCCGCCTCGCTGCGCTCGGACATCCCCGAGTTCCGCCCCGGCGACACCCTCAAGGTCCACGTGCGGGTCGTCGAGGGCAACCGGTCACGGATCCAGGTCTTCCAGGGGGTCGCGATCCGCCGCCAGGGCAGCGGTGTCCGCGAGACCTTCACGGTCCGCAAGATCAGCTTCGGTGTCGGGGTCGAGCGCACCTTCCCCGTGCACACCCCGGTGATCGACAAGATCGAGGTGGCTGTCCGCGGCGACGTCCGCCGGGCCAAGCTCTACTACCTGCGCGACCTGCGCGGCAAGGCGGCCAAGATCAAGGAGCGGCGCGAGACCTCGCGGCCCTGACCCCGTTCCGCGTCCCGACGTCCGAGGGTCCCAGCCGCGCTGGGGCCCTCGTCGTATGTCCGGTTCCGTACGGTGCCGACGGGATCACGGACGGCCGCCGTGACCCGCGTACCCGGCCGCTATGCTCGCGACAGTGACCGCGCAGCAGCCAGACGAGAGCGCCGCCTCGTCCGCGACGACAGCACACGAGGACTCCAGGGGGTCACAGCCGCAGGCTCCGGGGGGCCGGCGCCGACGTTCGGGCGGCTCGCGTTCCCGGGGGTCGTTCTGGCGCGAGGTCCCGGTGCTCGTGCTGGTCGCGCTCGGGCTCGCGCTGCTCATCAAGGCGTTTCTCGTCCAGGCGTTCTACATCCCGTCCGACTCGATGATGAACACGCTGCAGCGTCAGGACCGGGTGCTCGTCAACAAGGTGGAGTACCGGTTCAGCGACGTCGAGCGCGGCGAGGTCGTCGTGTTCAAGGGCCAGGACTCGTGGGCACCCGAGGTGACCGTCCCGGCCGCGGGCAACCCCCCCGAGCGTGCGGTGCGCTGGCTCGCGGGAGCTCTCGGCCTGACCCAGTCCGGCGAACGGGACTTCATCAAGCGCGTCATCGCGGTCGGTGGGGACACCGTCGAGTGCTGCGACGGCGAGGGACGCGTCACCGTCAACGGGCGAAGCCTCGACGAGCCGTACATCTTCGAGAACAGTGTGCTGCACGAGGCCGGCTGTACATCGCGGTCGTTCGGCCCGGTGACGGTGCCGGAGGGCCGACTCTGGGTGATGGGCGACCACCGCAGCATGTCCTCGGACTCGCGCTGCCATGACAGCCACCACGGCACCATCGCCGAGAGCAGCGTCATCGGGCGCGCGTTCGTGATCGTCTGGCCGTTCGGCCGGGCGGAGGGGCTGGGAGCCGACACGCGGTTCGTCAGCGCGGCTCCCGGCCCCGGGCCGTCCTCCGGGCCGCCAGCCGAGGCGGCGGCACCGCTCCCGGAGCGGGGTGGCCCGGCTCCGGCGCTGGTCGCCGGGGCCCTGGTGCTTCCCGCCGCGGCGCTGCGTCACGTCCGGTCCGCGCACCACCCCCGCCGCCCCCGAGGCACTCGGTCGTGAGCCCGCGGCGTCCGGTCGTGAGCGCGCGTCCGCCGTCGAGCCTCCTGCCGAAGGGGGTCACGATCCGCCGCGACGCCGGGTTGTTCGGGTACGAGCGGGCGCTGGCCCGGTCGGGCCTCACGCCCGTCGCGGGAGCCGACGAGGCCGGGCGCGGCGCCTGTGCCGGGCCGCTCGTGACCGCTGCGGTGGTGCTGCCGGAGGGCCGCCGCGGCCAGGTGCCCGGCCTGGCCGACTCCAAGCTGCTCAGCCCGGATGTCCGGGAGGAGGTGTACGCCGAGGTCGTCGCGCGGGCGGTGGCGTGGTCCACGGTGGTCGTCCCCCCGGACCAGGTCGACCGCCAGGGCGTGCACCGGTGCAACATCGCCGCCTTGCGCCGGGCCGTCGCCCGGCTCGACCTCCGCCCGGAGTACGCCCTTACGGACGGGTTCCCCGTGGGCGGGCTCGGGGTGCCCGCGCTGGCGATCTGGAAGGGCGACCGGGTCTCGGCGAGCATCGCGGCGGCGTCCGTGGTCGCCAAGGTCACCCGGGACCGGATCATGGTCGAGCTGGACGCCCGGCATCCCGCGTACGGCTTCGCGGTCCACAAGGGGTACGTGACCCCCGAACACCGTTCGAGGCTGACTCGTCACGGTCCGTGTCCAGATCATCGATACTCCTTCGTCACCGTGGTGCGCGCCGCGGGCCTCGCTCCACTGCCCGGCACCCGGCTCGTGGACAATGGCGAGGTCGAGGACGAGGCCGAGGTCTGCTGGCAGATCGCCTAGCGGGCGGTTCGCGGGGCCGCCGACCGACGAGGGAGGACACGTGAGCGCCGAGGATCTCGAGAAGTACGAGACCGAGATGGAGCTCCAGCTCTATCGGGAGTACCGGGACGTCGTCGGCCTGTTCTCGTATGTCGTCGAGACGGAGCGTCGCTTCTACCTCACGAACCACGTCGACATGGCCGTGCGGTCGTCCGAGGGCGAGGTGTACTTCGAGGTCACCATGTCCGACGCGTGGGTGTGGGACATGTACCGTCCTGCTCGGTTCGTCAAGAATGTCAAGGTCGTGACCTTCAAGGACGTGAACATCGAGGAGCTCGCCAAGTCAGACCTCGAGGTGCCGCACGACAAGCCCGGGTTCGGCCGGTAGCCATCGTCGCGCTCGCCCGAGGCGGGCTCCGCGGACACCGCCCGGGGCCGGCGACGGAAGGGGACATCGGGTGGACCTCGCCCAGCTGCAGCAGGTCGGCGCGTTCACGGTGCGCCAGCGCATCGCGATGATGGTCAACCGGTACGACGCGCATCCCATCGGGCCGGACGGCGCGGAAGGCCCGACCGTGGCCTTCGCCCAGCAGAAGCGCATGGCGCTGCGCGAGCAGGTCACCTTCTACACCGACGACACCCAGCGCGACGTCCTCTTCTCGTTCAAGGCTCGCCAGATGATGGACGTCAGCGCGACGTACGACGTGTCCGACGCCGCCGGAACGGTGCTCGGCACGTTCCGCAAGGACTTCGGCGCGTCCCTGCTGCGCTCGACGTTCCACCTCGCGCAGGAGGGTGCCCCGGAGGCGACCGGCGCCGAGCGGAGCATGGCGGTCGCGCTGGTCCGGCGGTTCGCTGACGTTCCGCTGCCGGTGCACTTCGACTTCACCGCAGGCGGCCAGCCGGTCATGTCGGTGACGCGGGCGTTCGCGCTGCGGGACGCGTACCGGGTCGAGGTCCCCGCACCGTGGCTCGACAGGCGACTCGCGCTCGCGATGGCGGTCGGCCTGGACGCGTTGATGGCGCGGTAGCCCGGCCTGGTTGTCCACAGCGCCGCGGAGGCCACCCGGCCGTCCACAGTGGCGTCGCTCGACCTCCTGGCCGCGCGTCCCGTACGGCACCGTCTCGTGCCGGAGGTGGTGTGCGTGCGTGCGAAGGACGCGGTGGGCCGGTACGGGGAGGACGTCGCGGCCCGATACCTGGCCGAGGCGGGCATGGTCGTGCTCGCCCGCAACTGGCGCTGCCCTCACGGCGAGATCGACATCGTGGCCCGCGACGGCGACGCCCTCGTGGTCTGCGAGGTCAAGACCCGCACGGGGACCGCGTTCGGGTCGCCGTTCGAGGCGGTGACCCCGATCAAGGCCGCCCGGCTTCGTCGGCTGGCGGGGCTCTGGTTGGACGAGCACGGAGTCCGGCCGCGCGAGGTGCGCCTCGACGTGGTCGGCGTGCTGCGCCACAAACGGGGCGCGGCCCAGGTCGAGCACCTGCGCGGGGTGGCCTGATGCCGCTCGCGCGCGCCTGCGCCGTCGGGCTCGTCGGCCTTCAGGGTCACCTCGTCGAGGTGGAGGCGCACCTCTCGTCCGGCCTTCCCGCCTTCACGCTGGTCGGCCTGCCCGACGCCGCGCTCTCGGAGTCCCGGGACCGGGTCCGAGCCGCGATCCTCAACTCCGGAGAGGCGTTCCCACCGCGGCGCATCACCGTCGGCCTTTCACCCGCCTCGCTGCCCAAGCGCGGCAGCGGCTACGACCTCGCGCTGGCCGTCGCCGTGCTCGCCGGCTCCGGTGCCCTCCCGGCGTCCTCTTTGGAGGACGTGGTTCTTCTCGGCGAGCTCGGGCTGGACGGCCGGGTGCGGGGCGTCCGCGGCGTCCTGCCCTCGGTGCTGGCTGCTGCCGAGTCCGGGGCGTCGATCGTCGTGGTGCCCCGTGCGAACGCCGCCGAGGCGCTGCTCGTCCCGGGCATCGAGGTGATGCCCGTACGCACGCTCGGCGAGCTGCTGGCCCGGCTCCGCGGCGACGCCCAGGCGCTGGAGGACGAACCCGAGCCTGCGCCGTCGACGGGAGCCCCGCCCGTCGAGGCCGGGCTCGACCTCGCCGACGTCCTCGGCCAGGTTCAGGGGCGCTTCGCGCTCGAGGTGGCGGCCGCCGGGGGCCACCACCTCTTCCTGCTGGGGCCGCCCGGGGTAGGCAACACGACGTCCAGATTTGGGGGTCCCAGGTGACGGGGGAGATGATCGCTACACGCTCCCGGCTGCGGAACGTGACCGCCATGCCGCGTACTCACGCGACCCCGTGAACCACCACGCCTCGCCGCGCGCGGCTGCTGCGTACGCTTCCGCGATCTTGCGAGTCGTGTGAGCGGCCCGACGACAGCGGGCTGAGCACCAGACGCGCGGGCGCCCTGTGGGCGGCTGGGAGAGCGGCGTCCCACAGCGGGCGCAGGTCGCGTTTCGTCGTCCCCGAACAGCGGCTGATCTTGGCGCGGGTGCGTCGTTCTCCCCGGTGTTACGGCTCGTGGTGGGCTGTCCGGGCATACCCCCACACCCCCTCTCGCCTGAGCGCAGGATGTCGTACCCCTGTGAGTTGCTGTGATCGGTTGGGGCGTTGCTCCTTGATCGGGCGCCCGACATGGGTACGTTCGTCAGCATCCGGGGAAGCTGTAGATGAACGGGGGCAGGGACGATGAGCGCACAGGTGAGGCACCAGATGGACACCGAGGCACTGGTCACGCATGCGGTGCAGGTCGTCCGGGAGTCCGACGCGTCTACTGAGAATGTGCTGCGGGAGATGTACCGGGCGGTCTACGCGTACCACGAGTCGCAGGACCCTGCCGTGCTCGTGGAGTTCGCGAAGGACGCTGTCGCCACCATCGAGGTTCACAGCACGCCCGAGTACGCCAAGGACGCGCAGGGCGCGCCGAGAGTCCCGGCCGCGCGGGGACGCTCACTGGAAGAGATCTTCGAGGGGCGCCTTCCGTAGGGCGCGGCGTGTCGCCGCAGGCACTGGATACGCACGGCGACCTCGTCGTGTCCAACTGGCTGAACTCGCCTCACGCCAACCCGCGGCTCACGCAGCTGCTGTTTGAACTGCTCGATGATCTGCGGTGGGGGCGACCGCTGCAGCACGCTTGGGATGTGCGCCGCGATCAGACGGACCCCACCGACCGGCTCGTCTACCTGCCGGACAGTTGGGTGGTAGTGGTGCGCATGTTCAGTGATGAGGACCCGGAGCACATGTTTTCCATCCTGAGCATCGTGCAGGTCCGCTAACGCTGTGGCGGCCCTGTCGAGTCTTGAGCCCAAGGACTGGCTCGTGCTCGCGGGCGCCTGTGGCGTGCTCCTGGCGGCACTCGTCAGCAGCCGTCACCAGCGACGGCTTGAGCGCTTCCTGGTCGTGCATCGCAAGAGTGCCGACACGTATGAAGCCCTGCACTACCTGTTGTGGGAGGCCACTCAATCCCTTGAGAACGGCTCGACCGACGTCCCCGCCGTTCCGGACACCACAGGACGTGCGGCCGATCTTTGGTGCAGCCCGTTGGCTCGATGGGTTCTGAGCGATTGGCAAGAGCACTTCGATGACGCATGCGCCGAGCTGGAAACCGACCTGGCCATCCGCGAGGACACGTGGGCTGCCCTGCGGGCCACGCACATGCTGTTCCTTGAGATTGCACGCGACGAGTTCTGGTGGACAACCGGGCGCGTCAACGGCTTCCTGGCCATGCTGCAGCGACGCCGCGAGATGGTCCGTCATCGGCGGGCGTACCACGAGGACACCCCATGGCTGTCCACCGCTGTAACCCGGTGGCTGCGCGAGCAGCGAGCACATCGTCGCTGACATGCTCGGCTGAACAACCTCCTGATCAGGCGGCGGCGGGTAGGGCGCGGATGGTCTTGGCGGGGGTGGGGACGGCGACGGCGAAGCGTCCCTTGACGCGAAGGCTGACCGCGTCGGTGCGCCAGGCGGCGTGGGCGGATTGCTCGACGCTGAAGTCCTCGCGGACCACGAAGAACACCCGGCTGCTGTCGTAGACGAGCGGCTGGGCGAGTCCGGGGACGCGGACGACGTTGAGGCCGACGGCGGCGCCGAAGCCGTTGGGGTACATCAACGCGCCGGAGCCGCTGGCGATCTCGCTGGCGACGGTGGCGGCGGTGGTGTAGGAGACGGCGATGGTGTCGGGGGTGCCCCCGGCGTCTCCGATCTCCCCCATGGCCGCTGCGGCGGAGGTGAGCAGGGTGGTGGCCTCGGTGACTTCGTCGGCGACGGTGAACACGCCCGTGGGCTGGTGGTTGGCGTCACCTGTGCCGGAGAGCAGCCCGGTGTCCATCTGGTGGGAGAACGCGTCCACGAGGGCTTGGGAGACCGCGCCGTCCACGTCGTAGGCGGTGTCGGACAGCGACTCGTTGGATACGTCGAGCACCCCGGCGATCTTGTGCATTGCGACGAGGTACGCGTCGTCGTTGAGTGTCACGTCGGGCAGGGCCGCGCCCTCGGCGACCCAGTCGGCGCCGTCGGGGTCCACGAGCGGGAAGGCGACCTTCGACGAGGACGTGCCGCGGCGGGTGAGCGAGGCGCTGAACGGGGCGCCGCCGACGATGGCGTTGAGCGCCATCTCCATGAGTTCGGGCGGCCAGAGGGTGCCCTCGAAGTCGGCGCGGGTGAGGTTGACGGCCATGGCGGGCTCCAAGAGAGCAGACGGTGGTGAGGGGTCTGCTGCATGGCACCTGGGCCGGGCAGCCTTTGCCACCAAGGGCATCGTGGTCGTGGGGCGGCGAGCACCCTTGGCTCGCGGTTGCCCGTCACGCCTAGGTGTCAGCGTACTCGTATATCCCGCTCGTGGTTCGCCGTGTCCAGTCGTGTGGTGGGCAACGCTCTTGCGTCACCGCCTTCGCCATGCGCTCCACTCATCCTCGGCCGTGAGCGCGTAACTCGTCCACGCCTCTTCATCTCTTGCGGCATCCATCGCTCGCGCCAGCCGATCGTTGATTGCCCCGACACCAGGCTGCTGGCCGAGAAACGAGAGCATCTCATCCCTGTGGCCCGAGCGATACACCTGAGTTTTCGTCTCGACAGCACGAAGGAGCATGATGCACGATTCCTCGTCCAGGGCGCGGAACTTGCCCAGTCGATACCACGTCTGATCTGTGTTGTTGAAGGTCTGACTACCCTCTATGGCGCCGACATAGGTGGCAAGGACGGCAGGCAGCAAGCGTTCGTCCTTCTCAAGGACTCCAAGCACCGCGTGGGCCATAGCAACGGCCTCACGATCAGCAGAGTTGCGCCGTATGGGGAGTTCCGCCCTTGCGGCATCGATCCCTTGCCGCTCTCCAAGAAACCCGTACGGCGCAAGGCCAAACATGAGCGACACGACGGGGACCTTGCGGCCAAGGAGCCAGCCGACCTCTTGAGCGCACCACGGGCTTCCGTTGAACCTGTCGTGCAGGATGGCAATCCCCGCGTCGGCCTCATCCAACTTGGCGAGTACTTCTTGATGCCATGCCATTCCCGCCTCGATCGAACTATGGGCCACAAAGACCTCCACTCCGAACACCGACAAGGCGTCTGCCAACTCTTGGACGACCTTCCGCTCCTCGTGGAGGTGTGATGCGAATATCAGCATGAGTAATGATCATGCCAGAGAGGGACGCCAAACGGTTGAACCGACCTCTGTTCGTCAGCGCCTGTCGCGGCGCATCCAGTCGCCAATGGGCGAGCCGGGAGCGATGGTCCCGTTGCCGCGCCCGGCGTCGGGGTCGCGGCGTTGGACGTGGAGGGCGAGACCGGGACGTTCGACGCGCAGTGCATGGGCATGCTGGCGTACACGGTCTGCGTCTACCTCACCGTCGTCGGTGAGCCACGGGCTCAGGTCGTCTCCCGACAGCACCCAGAAGTCGGCGGGCACCTGCAACTCCTTGGCAGCGGCGCGCTCGACCACGCGGCGTTGCAGGCGGGCCAACGCCTGCTCGGCCTGCTCGGCTCGTTCGGTCGCTTGGCGGCGCTCGTGACGCAACCGCTTCTCCGTGGCGACGTGCGGCGGCTCCGGCAACTCGCCCCGTTGTGGTTCGCCGCCTTGCGGTGCCCTGCCGCCGGGGTCGGCGGGCTGGTCGGGCTGGGGCGTCGGGTCGTCAGTCGGTTTGGTCATCGTCGTCCTCCTCATGGTGTGCAGCGCGCGCCGCGAGGGCGTCGGTGACGAGCCCGCGAAGCCAGTGGTTGGCGTGTTCGCACTGCTCGTCGTGGTCGTGGTCGGTGGGGTGCTCGTCCCCGCGTAGAGGCTCGGTGACGGGCGAGTAGTCGACTCCGTCGCTGGTGAGGATGTGTGCCCAGCCGTGCTGGTACTCATGGATCATGGGTGGCTCCCCAGCGTGTCGGCGTAGCCGCACACCAGGGCGCGGAAGTGGGCGGCGGCCTCGGGGTCGTGCTCGGTCAGGGCGGTGACGGCGCGCCCGGCAAGCCACGCGGCCGACAGGGCGGACTGGCGCAGCGTGTCGGGGTCGGAGCCGTTGAGTTCGTGGGGGCCGAGTGCTTCGTAGGCGTCGGGGCTGTCGTGGGCGAGCAGCGCGAGGCACAGGGCGTGCTTGGTGCCGTGGCGCATCGGGGTGCTCTCAACGCTCACTGAGGTCCTCCTGGGCGTGCAGGCGCGCCTCGAGGCGGATCAGCCCGTCCCAGTCGGGTGCGGGCGGCAGCGTCCCATCAAGGGCGCGAAGCGGGGCGCGCAGGTATACGCGCGCGGCGGACTCGTCGCCTTCTTCGAGCCCGATCAGGGCGAGGATCACGGCCAACTCGTCCTGCCGCGGGCAGATGGTGACCGTGGTGCAGGCGCCCGCGCCGACGGCGACCACGTCGCAGGCGCCCATGGCGAGCGTGCGACGGGCGGCGTGTTCGGCCACCTGCTCGGCCAGAGCGCGGACGGCGGTGTCGAGAGTGTGGGGGAAGGCCCGCTCGTGGGCGAGGTGCACGCAGCGGTTGCCGCGTCCAATTTCCAAGGTGGTGCCATCGGGGAGCACCGTGGTCGTCCACTTCATCGTGGCCTCCGTGGTCTCAGAGCGGGCACGTCAGCGTCGGGTTCGACGGGGGGGTACGTCAGAGGCCGTCAACCCGTCAGAATCGCTGGTCAGCGTCTGACGGCCGTTCTGCGTCTGACGGCCTAGCCCGTCAGACGGTTGCGGGGTGTCAGGTTCTGACCTGCTGTTCTTACGAGTTGACGGGTTCTGACGGGGGGTGCGTGGGGCGTAGCGGGCGAATGCGTCGGCGAAGTCCTCGCGTCGGTACCCCCTCGCCGAACCTGCGCTGTTGTGCCTCGGCCGGATGCCGTACGGGCGGAGTCGGCTGGCGAGCCCGCTCGTAGTCAGCTCGAAGTCGCGCCACGGCGCGTCGTCCAACTTGCAGAGTCGGTTCGCCAGTTCCTGCGAAGGCAGAAAGTCCACTGTCATCTGCTCGAACAGGTCCCGGATGTCGGCGAGCAGCCTCGCCCCCCGCGAGGCCTCCGCGTCAGCCTCGGCCTCGTCTCCGACGAGGCGCATGGCGGCTTGACGTGCCCGGGCGGGCCACTCGCCGCCCGCGCAGTCGGCCACGGCGATGAGGGGCTCCCAGCAGTCGCCAGCGCGGTCCTCGACGGGGAGCACTGGTTCGGCTTGCCGCAGTTCGTCCAGGTGGCCGTGCATCCACTCGGCCAACTCGTCGCGCAAGCCGTGGAGGCTCGGGGTGTCGCGGCGCACGCGGAAGGGCCGGATCGTCTCGTGTGGTGCGCGGCGCCGCATGCGGACGACGACAGCGCGATCCATCACGGTGTCGGGCAGGTCGTGGATCGCCGCGAGCGCGGCCATCGCGAACGTGGCGCAGGCCTCGGTGGTCCGCGACGTGGCGTCCCAACGGATATATGGACGGTTGCGCTGGTGCCCGGCGTTCAGGATGCCGCGCAGGTCTTCGTGGTTGTCGGCGGCCCGGCCACCGAACAAGGTGTCGGCCTCGTCCACGAGCAAGGTGGGCGGGTCGTCTCCGATGGAGCGCACCAATGCGGCGGGGCTGATGTTCACGGTGATGAGCGCGCAGTGGACCAGGGCGAGAATGATATCGAGCAGCCTCGACTTGCCGCACCGCTTCTCCGGCGAGATCAGCGCAAGCCGCGTGGCATGCTCCCAAGCGCTCTGGGCGTGTGTGGCCGCGATCCACAACGTGACCGCGACGACAGCCTGCTCCGAGGGGAACACGACGAAGCGCCGCAGGCACTGCTCGACCTCACCGAGCAACGCGGCTCCCTGAACGAGGCCCTTCACGCGCAGGTACTCGCTCACGACTCGACGCCGTACAGCCACGGGAATCGGCGGCGATGCAACTCCGCCGCCGTGGGCTGCGCCAGCCGCGCCCAATCGCGGTCCAGCACGGCCTCCGCGTGCGCGTACCCGACCGCGTACGCCGCGGTCCACCCGAGCAAGTAGCCGTCGCGGAAGGCCAGGTCCTCCCGGTGACGCTGCGCGTCGAGTTCGTCGACGAGCCTCGCGGCGGCCAGCAACGCGGCGGACCCCGACGCTGCTTCGCAGGACAGCGGGAACGTGGCATCCTGCTGGTTGGAGTCGTTCATGTCGTCTAACTCCTCGCGACAGCCCTCACGCGCAGCGGCGGGGGGCTGTCGCATCGGTCAGGCGTCGTCGCCTTCGCCTTCGTCTGAGCGCGGTGCTGGGCTCGTGCCGAACAGGAGCGCGCTGATCGCGCGGAGTTGGCGCTCACTGGGCGGCGGCGCGGCCGCGAGATGCCTCTGCAGCCACTCCTCGTCGGCCGGTGTCCACCCATCTGGACGTGGGCGCTTCATGCGACACCCGACTTGTGGTTACGCGACGAACGGGCATTGGTTGCGATCCATCTCTGCAGCTCGGCAACTGGGTAGCGGATCGATCTAGACCCCACCCTGATGAACGGCGGTCCGATGCCTCGTCTGCGGAGTCGCTTGAAGGTGTCCTCGGAGACGCCGACGGCTTTCGCGGCGACCCTCTCGGGGACGGCGAGCGGTTCCACGGTTCCCCCCGAATCGCTGCGCGCCTTGGGCTGACGCAGGTAAGGGCAGCACGACGCAAAATTGCTGGTCAAGGGGGCAGAACGCGGCCAGCGAGGGTATGTCTACACCTGCGGCAATGAGCGATGTCTACGCAGCGCGAGGACCCAGGCGCCACCGTGGACTCGGCTGCGCGGCCTCGCAATGTCGGCGATGTCTACGGTTCGCGGGCCAGCAGCCGGGGGTGATGTCTACGAACTATCTTTGCGTGGTCTTTGCGCTGTCGGCGGCGTCCTCGATCCAGACCGCCTGCACGTCCGTCATGTCGAAACGCCCCGGCTTTCCACGGCCGACCACGATGTGTGTCAAGTTCTCCCCGATCACCGCGCGCCTCGTGCTGTCATCCAGCAGAGTCCACGCTTCGTCCGCGTCCCCCCGCGACACCAATGCGGCCGAGGCCTGCCGTCCTGTCGCCGTGACGATGCGGGCCTCCACATCGGCCAGTCGCGTCCTGATCTCGCGGGTGGCGCTGGCGTAGTCGGCGGGATCGAGGCCACCGTCTGCCGTGGGCATGGCCGCGAGCGCTGAAAGCCCCGCCAGACGGTCGCGCAGTTGCTCGGCCTCCTTCACGGCATGTCCAACCGCAGCGGACTGCGACTTCACCGGACGTCGAAGGCCAGCCGCCCAGTCCTCCACGTGTTCGATCACCAGCTCTGTGACGCGAGCGTCCAGCAGCGCCCGTGTCCGACTGACGTGGCCTTCACGGCACGCGTACGTCGCGGTCTTCATGCTCTTGCGCTTGCCGTCGTGTCGATAGCGGGCGTGCATGCGTCCACCGCACACACCACACCGCAGGAATGGCGCGAGCAGACTCTTGGGCGGGCGGCCCACAGTTGTTCGGCGCTTCGGGTCCGTGAGGATCGCGCGCACCGTCTCGAAGGCTTCCCGGTCCACGATGGCTGGCGCCTCGGAGTCGCCGACGACCTTCCCCCTGTAGACGGCAAGCCCTGCGTTGATGGGACGCAGCAGTACGTCCCGTACGGTCACCCCCGTGAACTCGGCCCCTGCAGGGCCACGCAGCCCGCGCAAGTCGCGCCACTCGCGCACCACCGCCTCCAACGACCCGCCCGACATGACGTGCTGATAGGCCCAGGCGATGGCCTCAGCCTCTTCGGGCACGAGCACGAGCGGTCCAGTGGGGCGTCCCGTCGACGGGTGCGAGTCTCGGTGGGCGTAGCCGAAGCGCCGCCGCCCACCTGAGAACCGTCCACGGTGTGCGCGCTGCTCGGCTGCCTCTCTCACACGCTCACCCTTCTTCTGCGACTCGTGCTGCGCGACCGAGCCGAGCAGGTTGGCTTTGAGTTGCCCGTCCGCGTTCGACAGATCCACGTCCCCGGAGCGGACCGAGTACACGGGCACGCCGTGCGCTGAGAGCGCCTTGGCGAGCCCGAGCAGGTCCTCCAAGCGCCGATATAGGCGATCAGTGGTCCACACCAGGATGACCTCGACCTCGCCCGCCCTGACCGCCGCCAACATCTTGTCGTACTGCAGCCGCTCGCCCTTCATGGCGCTGCGGCTGTTGTCCTCGTGGTACGCGACGACCTCAAGCCCTCGTTCGACAGCCAGCTTCTCGCAGGCGATGCGCTGTCGATCGACGCCCGCGCCCTCACCCGTGCGGTCGTCACTGATGCGCGTGTAGATCGCGGCTCGTGGTCCTCGTGATCGCATGGCCCCCATATTAGGTCGTCGTGAAGACGATGCTCGCGGAAAGGTTGCCCGGGCTGCTGCCGCCGCTGGACCTCGCGGCCGCGCTCGAGGTCACCGCGGTGCACTCAGTGGCAGGTGCGCTGCCCGCGGACCAGCCGCTGGTGCGCCACCCGCCCTTCGCGAACCCGCACCACACGGCCACGGTCGCCGCGCTGGTCGGCGGAGGAAGCGGTCTCGCGCGTCCCGGCACGGTGAGCCTGGCCCACCGGGGTGTGCTGTTCCTGGACGAGGCGCCAGAGTTCCCCGCCCGCGCCCTGGACGCGTTGCGCCAACCCCTGGAGTCCGGTGAGGTCGTGCTCGCCCGCGCCGACGGCACGGTGCGGTTCCCGGCGCGGTTCACGCTCGTCCTCGCAGCCAACCCGTGTGCGTGCGCCGGCGCGTCCGGCAGCGGAACCGGGTGCTCCTGTACGGCGCAGGCCCGGCGCCGCTACCTGGCCCGGCTGTCCGGCCCGTTGCTCGACCGGATCGACCTGCAGGTGACGCTGCGCGCCGTGAGACGCGTGGACATGCGGGCCGACCGCGGCACGGTCGAGGGCAGCGAGGTGGTCCGCGTGCGCGTCGCGGCGGCTCGGGAGCGGGCAGCCGCACGCCTCGCCGGCACGCCGTGGCGTACCAATGCCGAGCTCCCGCCGCGCGATCTCCGACGGCGTTTCGCCCCGCACCCCTCGGCGACGCGCCTCGTCGAGACGGCGATGCGGCGTGGCCGTCTCTCGGCCCGTGGCGTCGACCGCGTGCTGCGCATCGCGTGGACAGTCGCCGACCTGCGCGGACACGACGGGCCCGGGTTCGACGACGTGGCCGAGGCGCTCACCCTGCGGATCGGCCACGAGGCGGGGGTCGCGGCGTGAGCGCGCCCCTGGTCTCCGACCCGTCCGCGCGAGAGGCGGATCGCGTCGCTCGAGTCGCGTTGTGCAGGCTGGCCGAGCCTGGCGACACGAACCTCGGTCGGCTTGTCGAAGAGCGTGGTGCCGCCGAGGTGGTCGAGGCGGTACGGACCGGCGCGCTGACCGCCGCGGCGGGCCGTGACTACCGCGCGCGGCTGGACGTGGTGGACCCGGTGCACGACCTGGACGTCGCTGCTGGTGTCGGCGCGCGGTTCGTCTGCCCCGGGGACGCGGAGTGGCCCGCCGCCCTGCGTGACCTCGGCGCCGAGCAGCCGTGGGGGCTCTGGGTCAGAGGTCAGCCCTCTCTGGCCACCGCTGTCGCCCGATCCGTTGCGGTGGTCGGTGCCCGGGCGGCCACCGAGTACGGCTCGTACGTCGCCACTGAGCTCGCAGCCGAGCTCTGCGACCACGGGTGGACCGTCATCTCCGGCGCTGCGTACGGCATCGACGCGGCCGCGCACGCGGGAGCGCTGGCCGCAGGGGGCACGACGGTGGCCGTGCTCGCCTGCGGTGTGGACCTCGCGTATCCCCGCGCGCACGAGGCCCTGATCTCACGGATCGCTGCGGAAGGCCTGGTGGTCAGCGAGCTCGCGCCCGGCGTCCCGCCCAACCGGCCCAGGTTCCTCGTCCGAAACAGGCTCATCGCCGGGCTGAGCCGCGGAACCGTCGTCGTGGAGGCGGCCGCTCGAAGCGGTTCGCTCAGCACCGCCCGTCATGCCGGCCGTCTGCACCGGCACGTCATGGGTGTCCCGGGTCCGGTCACCTCGAAGCTGTCGGTCGGCGTGCACGCGCTCGTCCGGAACGAGCAGGCTTCTCTGGTCACGGGTGCGTCGGACGTGCTCGAGCTGGTGGCTCCGATGGGCGAGCACCTCACCGAGGAACACCGGGGGGAGTCCCGCTCCCGGGACGGGCTGGACCCGGTCGTGGCCCGCGTGATGGAGGCGTTGCCGATCCGCCGGTCGGTCTCCGTCGGTCGCATCGCCCGCGAGGCCGCGGTCGCGCCCGAGACGGCGCTGCGTGCCCTCGGCGTCCTGGACGCGCTCGGGCTCGCTGAGAATGCCCTCGGCGGGTGGCGGCTGGCAGAGGGCGAGCGCGAACGTCTGACCCGCACGACGCGCTCCGATGACGAGGAGGTGGACGTGGGCGCCACACCCGACGCGACGGTGCATGACCAGGCCGGTGCTTGACCCCAGGCCCGGGCCGCCCCGACCGTGGTCACGTGATCACGGACGAGCCCCACGATCCAGGGGCGGCCGAACCGCCACACCTCGATGACGAGGGTGCAGAGGGCGGTGCCGATCGCGACGGTGCCGATCGCGAGGGTGCCGAAGCCCGGCCCCTACCCCCGGAGTTCGCCGACGCCGTCGCCGCGTTCGAGTCGTACCTGCGCGCGGAGCGAGGTCTCGCGTCCGCATCGGTCCGGGCGTACGTCACCGACGTCACCAGCCTGCTCGACCACGCCGGGCGCCTGCGGGCGAGCACGCTCATCGCGGTCGACCTCAGCGTGCTGCGGAGCTGGCTCGCGCGACTGTCCAGCGCCGGGCGCGCTCGTGCCACGCTGGCGCGTCGCGCATCCTCGGCCCGGGTCTTCACGGCCTGGGCTGCGCGGACCGGCCGGGTTCCCGCCGACCCCGGCCTGCTCTTGGGCACCGCGAAGGTTCGACGGGACCTCCCCGGCGTCCTACGTCAGGACGAGGCGACCGCGCTCCTCGAGCGAGCCGCCGGTGCGGCCGAGTCCGGCGACCCGGTGGCCCTGCGAGACGCGGCGGTACTGGAGCTGCTGTACGCCACAGGCATCCGGGTCAGTGAGCTCTGCGGGCTCGACCTCGACGACCTGGACCCCGCACGCCGGCTCGTCCGGGTGTTCGGCAAGGGCGGGCGCGAGCGGGCAGTCCCGGTGGGGCAGCCGGCCCTCGACGCCGTGGACGCCTGGCTGGCGAGCGGCCGTCCTGCGCTGGCCGGCCCGGACAGCGGGGCGGCACTGCTGCTCGGCCTGCGGGGGCGTCGGCTGGACCCCAGGACCGCGCGGCGTCTGGTCCACCGCGGCCTTCAGGCGACGCAAGGTGCCCCTGACCTGGGACCTCACGGTCTCAGGCACAGCGCGGCCACCCACCTGCTGGAGGGGGGAGCTGACTTAAGAAGCGTTCAGGAACTGCTCGGTCACGCTACGCTCGCGACGACGCAGATCTACACGCATGTGTCTGTCGACCGTCTGAGGGCCACGTATGAGCAGGCGCACCCCAGAGCGTGACGGTACGGCCGCAGCCGTGCCGGAACGTCCCAGGGTGTCGGTCAGCCGCGAGAAGGACAAAGCAGGCCCCTCGGACGAGGAGGCCGTCGATCTGGTCGACGACGAAGCACTCGCCAGGTCCGACTCGGACGCGGCGCTGCGCCGCCTCTGGACGGAATTCAAGACATCCAGCGACCAGGGGCTCCGTGACCGGCTGATCCTGCACTACTCACCTCTGGTGAAGTACGTCGCCGGCCGGGTCGGGGTCGGTCTCCCGTCGAACATCGACCATGCCGACCTCGTGTCGTACGGCATCTTCGGGCTCATCGACGCGATCGAGAAGTTCGACATCGAGCGGGCGATCAAGTTCGAGACCTACGCGATCAGCCGCATCCGTGGCGCGATCATCGACGAGCTGCGGGCGATCGACTGGATCCCGCGGTCCGTGCGGTACAAGGCCCGTGAAGTCGAGAAGGCGTACGCCTCCCTGGAGGGCGAGCTGCACCGTACGCCCACCGAGCCAGAGGTGGCAGCGCGCATGGGGATCAGCGTGCCCGACCTGCAGGCCATCTTCGGTCAGGTCTCGTTCGTCAACGTCGTCGCGCTGGACGAGCTCCTCAGCGTCGGGGGAGAGCGCGGCGACAAGGTGAGCCTCGTGGACACGCTCGAGGACCCGAAGGCCGAGGACCCCGTCGCGACCTTCGAGTCGCACGAGACCAAGTTCCTGCTCGCTGGTGCGATCAACACGCTGCCTGAGCGGGAGAAGATCGTCGTGACGCTCTACTACTACGAGGGGCTCACTCTGGCCGAGATCGGCCAGGTGCTTGGCGTGACAGAGAGCCGCATCTGCCAGATGCACACCAAGGCGGTCTTGCAGCTGCGCGGCAAGCTGGCCGAGTCGAAGACCTGACCGGCCTCGGCCGGACCGACCCGGCCGCTGCGCACCGCCGACGCGCACCGCCGACGGCCCGCGGCTCACTCGGGGACGACGACCACCGATCGGGCCGACAGGTCGAGCAAGCGGTGCGGCGTGGAGCCGAGGATTGCGCTCCGCAACGGCGGCTCGCCCCAGGACCCGACCACGATCACCCTGTCCGCATGACAGCGCAAGAGGGCAGGGCTGTCCATCACCGCGGCACCGGTACGTCCCAGACCGGGAGCAGACGGGTCGTGCCCAGACCGAAGAGCAGCAGCGGGTCGAGGTACGCGTCGCCGCGCAGCAGCCCCCAGTGCAGGCACGTGCGCGGGAGGCAGTGCGAGCCGCGGCGCTGCAGCACGCCGACCGGTTCACCCGCTCCAACCGTTTCGCCACGGCCGACGGTTGCTCGCACGGGTTCGTACGTCGTGCGCAGCGCCCCGTGGGTGACGGACACGACACCGCGACCCGCGAGCTCGCCCGCGTACAGCACGGTGCCCGCGCCCGCGCTGCGGATGGTGGCGCCGGGCGGCGCCCACAGGTCGACACCTCGGTGGCCTGCCCCCCACTGCGACGCCGGAGGGGCGAAACCGCGGGCGACCCGTGGCGGGCCGGGCAGAGGTGACCGCCAGCGGCCGGCCTCGACCGCGTTCTCGGCGGACGGGGGGCCAGGCGCTGCCGAGCCGGTTCGGAGGGCTGCAGGCGGGCCCTCCGAGACCGGGCCCTCTGAGACCGGAGACGACGCCGCAGACACCCCCGGAGAGGCCGGGCCGCCACCGGGGGAGGGAAGCGCGGACGCGGGGAGGGGCGGGCCGGTCGCGGCCGCCCAGGCCGCCACCCCGAGCAGCAGGCAGGTGAGGCGTGGCGCGTGGCCTCGTCGGGCTACGCGACGTCGTGCTGGAGACATGCCCCGATCCTGGACGGCCGAGCGCCGCCCTCCGAGTACACGACAGGGCTCTGTGGATGGAGGGTTCCCGGATGAGTCCTGTGGACGGGCGCCGTGCGTTCCCGGGCCACTCCAAGGCTGCCCGCCCCCGGGCCGCGGTCCGGGCTACCACTGTCCGGCTCGGCCTGACGGTTAGGTCGCACGCCCCGGCCTCGCGTAAACTCTCCGGCGGCCCGGTGTGCCGGGTCACATATCGCACGCCCGCCCCGACCGCCCCGGCAGTTCGCCAGGGTGCGCCGGGGAGCGTCTCTCGGTCCGCTGGCGACCCGGGAGCGGCCGGTCGGCCGTCTCCGGGCACGGCGGAAGGACGCGACCGGGCGTCAGGGCGGCGGCCGACCGGTCGTCGCAGGAACCGGGCAGGCGTCGCGGCGGCATGCCGGGACGCGAGGAGGAGATCACGGCCATGGCCGTCGTCACCATGAAGCAGCTGCTGGAGTCTGGGGTCCACTTCGGGCACCAGACCCGTCGGTGGAACCCCAAGATGCGCCGCTTCATCTTCACCGAGCGCAACGGCATCTACATCATCGACCTGCAGCAGTCGCTCAACTACATCAACCGCGCATACGAGTTCGTCAAGGAGACGGTGGCGCACGGCGGCACCGTGCTCTTCATCGGGACGAAGAAGCAGGCGCAGGAGGCCATCGCCGAGCAGGCCACGCGCGTGGGCATGCCGTACGTCAACCAGCGCTGGCTGGGCGGCATGCTCACCAACTTCTCGACCGTGTACCGCCGCCTGCAGCGGCTCAAGGAGCTCGAGGAGATCGACTTCACCGACGTGCCCGGGTCGGGCATGACGAAGAAGGAGCTGCTCGTCCTCCAGCGTGAGAAGGAGAAGCTGGAGCGGACGCTCGGCGGCATCCGCGACATGCAGCGCGTGCCGAGCGCGGTCTGGATCGTCGACACCAAGAAGGAGCACATCGGTGTCGGCGAGGCCCGCAAGCTGGGAATCCCCGTCGTCGCGATCCTCGACACGAACTGCGACCCGGACGAGGTGGACTACCCGATCCCGGGCAACGACGACGCCATCCGCTCGGTGACCCTGCTCACCCGGGTGCTCGCCGACGCCGTCGCGGACGGCCTCATGGCACGCGCGGGTGCGGCTGTGGGCGAGGGCGCGGACAAGCCCGAGGGCGACCAGCTCGCCACCGACGAGCCGCTGGCCGACTGGGAGCGCGAGCTGCTCGAGGGCCAGGCACGGAAGGAGGCCCCCGAGGGCGGCGCGGTCGAGGCCGGTGCCGCGTCCGAGGGAGCCGCGTCCGAGGGAGCCGAGGCCGAGGCAGCCGCGGGAGAGGTGGCCCCGGCCGAGGCAGCGGCCCCGGCCGAGGTGGCACCTTCCGAGGCGACCCCGGCCCCCACCGACGCTGCGGCTCCTGACGCCTCAGCCGCGGGAGACCCGGCCGAGTCCGGCGACACCTCCCAGGCCTGACATCGGCACCTCGCGGTCGGGCGCCCGAGTGGGAGCGACCCGAGTAGGGGCGCCCGAGCGCGACGCTGCCCGACGACATCCTTCGAGACGAGAGATCTTCAGACATGACGAAATTCTCTGCCGCGGACGTGAAGCGGCTCCGTGAGCTGACCGCTGCCGGGATGATGGACTGCAAGAAGGCCCTCGAGGAGGCCGACGGCGACTTCGACAAGGCGGTCGAGGTGCTGCGGGTCAAGGGCGCCAAGGACGTCGGCAAGCGCGAGGCCAGGACGGCCTCGAACGGCCTGGTGACCGCACACCTGGACGGCAACTCCTCTGGGGTTCTGCTCGAGCTGAACTGCGAGACGGACTTCGTCGCGAAGACCCCCGCGTTCCAGGAGCTCGCCGCCGACGTCGCCGCGCACGTCGCCTCCGCCGGTCCCAAGGACGTGGACGACCTGCTCGAGCAGGCCTCCGGGACGGGCGGGAGCAAGACGGTGAAGCAGGTCCTCGACGAGGCCAACGTCACGATGGGGGAGAAGATCGAGGTGCGGCGCTTCGCCCGCTTCGAGGACGGCTACGTCGCCGCGTACCTGCACAAGTCGAGCCCGGACCTGCCACCCACGGTGGGCGTCCTGGTCGAGCTCGACCGGGAGAACCCCCAAGTCGCCAAGGACGTGGCCCAGCACATCGCGGCGATGAACCCGCAGTTCGGCTCCCCGGACGAGGTTCCGGCCGAGACGGTCGAGAACGAGCGGTGGGTGGCCGAGCAGATGGCCCGAGACGAGGGCAAGCCCGAGCAGGCGATCGGCCGGATCGTCGAGGGCCGCGTGAGCGCGTACTACAAGGACTTCACGCTGCTCGAGCAGGCGTACGTCAAGGACCCGAAGAAGTCGATCAAGCAGGTCCTCGACGCCGCCGGTGTGACGGTGACGCGCTTCGCCCGCTTCAAGGTGGGGTCGTAGCGGCTACCTGGCACACTGCGAGGAGACAGGCGGACGACGAGCTGCGGAGGCCGAGAGTGGAGGGCGCCGTGACCGAGACATCTTCGACGGCTTCGTTCACCGGGGTCGCCTCCCGCACGCCGGCTCCGTCGTCGGACCCGCGGGTGGCCGGGAGCGACGGGGCACCGGCCTTCACCCGAGTGCTGCTCAAGCTCTCGGGTGAGGTGTTCGGCGGCGGGCGGCTCGGTGTCGACCCTGAGGTCGTGTCGACGATCGCCCGCCAGATCGCGGACGTCGTACGCCAGGGCGTGCAGGTGTCGGTGGTCGTCGGCGGCGGCAACTTCTTCCGCGGGGCTGAGCTGTCCCAGCACGGGATGGAGCGCGGGCGGGCCGACTACATGGGCATGCTCGGCACCGTGCTCAACTGTCTCGCGCTGCAGGACTTCCTCGAGCGCGCCGGCGTCGACACGCGCGTCCAGACGGCGATCGCGATGGGGCAGGTCGCCGAGCCGTACATCCCGCGCAAGGCGATGCGTCACCTGGAGAAGGGGCGTGTGGTCATCTTCGGCGCGGGCGCGGGGATGCCGTACTTCTCCACCGACACGGTCGCGGCGCAGCGCGCGCTGGAGATCGGGTGCGACGTCGTGCTCAAGGCCACTCAGGTCGACGGGGTGTACGACTCCGACCCCAAGACCAACCCGGGCGCGGTGAAGTTCGACCGCCTCACGTACGCCGAGGTGCTGGCCCGGGGCCTGAAGGTCGCCGACGCCACCGCGATCAGCCTGTGCATGGACAACCGGCTGCCCCTCGTGGTCTTCGACCTGCTGACCGAGGGCAACATCGCCCGTGCTGTGCGGGGTGAGAAGATCGGCACCCTGATCAGCGCGGACACCGAGTGACGACGACCGACCGAGTCCAGGAGCACGCACCGTGATCGACGAGACCCTGCTCGAGGCCGAGGAGAAGATGGAGAAGGCGGTCGCGGTCGCGAAGGACGACTTCGCAGCGATCCGGACCGGGCGTGCCCATCCCGCCATGTTCAACAAGATCATGGTCGAGTACTACGGCTCCATGACGCCGATCAACCAGCTCGCCTCGTTCGCCGTGCCCGAGCCGCGGATGGCGATCATCACGCCGTACGACAAGGGGTCGATGGGCTCGATCGAGCGGGCGATCCGTGACTCCGACCTCGGCGTGAACCCGGGCAACGACGGCGCGATCATCCGGGTCGTCCTGCCCGAGCTGACCGAGGAGCGGCGCAAGGAGTACATCAAGGTGGCCCGGCACAAGGCGGAGGACGCCCGGGTCTCGATCCGCAACGTACGCCGCCACGCCAAGGACGCGCTGGAGCAGCTCGTCAAGGACGGCGACACCGGAGAGGACGACGTGCACCGCGCGGAGAAGCAGCTCGAGGACGTGACCCACCGCTACGTCGGCCAGGTGGACGAGCTCCTCAAGCACAAGGAATCAGAGCTCCTCGAGGTCTAGGGGGAGTGGACCAGGGCGAGGTGCCGGCCCGACCGGGGCGGGCCGGACGCGACCTCGGCGCGGCCATCGGTGTCGGCCTCTTCCTGGGCGCGCTGCTCCTCGGGTCCCTCTACGTCGTCCGGCCGGTCTTCGTCGGGCTCGCCGTGGTGGCCATGGCCCTCGGGGTGTGGGAGTTCGCCAACGCCCTGGCCGCACGTGGTGTGCGTGTGCCGCTCGCCCCCGTGCTCGTGGGGACGGTCGCGATTCTCGTCGCGACGTACCCAGGTGGGGCCGAGGCCCTGGTGGTCGCGTTGGCGTTCACCGTGCTCGCGGTGGCGGTCTGGCGACTGACCGACGGCCCGGACGGCTATCTGCGCGATGTCACCGCAGGCGCGTTCACCGTGCTGTACGTGCCGTTCCTCGCCGGGTTCGCGGTCCTGATGGTGCGTCCGGAGGAGGACGGTGCCCTGCGGGTGACGACGTTCATCGTGGTCACCGTGTGCAGCGACGTCGGCGGGTACGTGGCGGGAGTGCTGTTCGGCCGGCACGCAATGGCGCCCCAGATCAGTCCCAAGAAGTCGTGGGAGGGGCTGACCGGGTCCGTCCTCGCCTGCGTCGCCGGTGGTGCGCTCGCGGTCGAGCTTCTCCTGGACGGCCCGTGGTGGGCGGGCGCCTGCCTCGGCGTCGCGACCGCGTGTACGGCCACGCTGGGCGACCTGGGCGAGTCCATGATCAAGCGTGACCTCGGCGTCAAGGACATGGGCTCGCTGCTGCCCGGTCACGGCGGGATGATGGACCGGCTCGACTCGCTGCTGACCACTGCGCCCGTCGCCTGGCTGCTCCTGACCCTCCTGGTGCCGCCGGACTGAGCCCCCGTGCAGGTCTGAGCTGCGCACCGGAATGCCGTACAGGGGCCCTCAGCCCTGCTCAGGCAGGGCTGGCCGGTGCCGTGTGAGACTGGACGCGATGCCCGCCACCGGAGAGCTGACCTTCGCGGCGCCGCGCCGCGCCAAGCCGCCGCGGCACCTCGCCGACCTCAGCCTGGTCGAGCGTCGGGCAGCCGTCGAGGAGCTGGGCGAGCGGGCGTTCCGGGCGACCCAGGTGTCCACGCACTACTTCGGGAGGCTCGCGGACGACCCTGCCACCTGGTCGGACATCCCGGCCGGCCTCCGGGGGCGGCTGGCCGAGGCGCTGACGCCGGAGCTGCTCACCGTTGTCCGGGAGTCGACCGCGGATGCGGGGACGACCCGCAAGACGCTGTGGCGGCTCTTCGACGGGGCGCTGGTCGAGTCCGTGCTCATGCGGTACGACCGGCGTGTGACGGTCTGCGTGTCCAGCCAGGCCGGGTGTGGCATGAACTGTCCGTTCTGTGCCACCGGCCAGGCCGGCCTGACCCGCAACATGTCCGCGGCCGAGATCGTCGAGCAGGTGGTCGCCGCCGCCCGGTCCCTGGCCAGGGGCGACGTACCCGGCGGCCAGGGCCGGGTCAGCAACGTGGTCTTCATGGGCATGGGCGAGCCGCTGGCGAACTACCGAGCCGTGGTCGGGTCCGTACGCCGGATGGTCGAGGCCGCGCCCGAGGGCCTCGGCATGTCGGCCCGCGGCGTCACGGTCTCGACGGTCGGGCTGGTCCCGGCGATGCAGCGGCTCGTCGGCGAGGGTCTCCCGGTCACGCTCGCGCTGTCCCTGCACGCGCCGGACGACGGGCTGCGGGACGAGCTCGTCCCGGTGAACACGCGCTGGAAGGTCGACGAGGTGCTCGACGCGGCGCACGCGTACTTCACCGCCACCGGACGCCGGGTGTCGATCGAGTACGCCCTCATCCGCGACGTGAACGACCACGGGTGGCGGGCCGACCTGCTCGGTGAGCGGCTCACCCAGCGCGGTACGGGGTGGGTCCACGTCAACCCGATCCCGCTCAACCCCACCCCCGGGTCGCGGTGGACGGCCTCACGGCCTGGTGTCGAGGCCGATTTCGTCCGCCGGCTCTCTGCGTACGGGATCCCGGTCACCGTCCGCGACACCCGCGGGCGGGAGATCGACGGGGCCTGCGGCCAGCTGGCGGCGACCGAGGGCTGAGCCACCCGTCCCGGGGCATGATCGCTCGCAGCGGGTGAGGCACGGGCATGGCCGAGCGGGGACGGTGGGCCAGGAACCCCATCTCCCGGAGGCGCGCCCATGGTCGCGACACCCGCCGTGACCTCGCTGTCCCCCCGCGCGGCCTGGGCCGCCCTGGCCTCGGTCTGCGTGCCGCTGTTCGCCATCTGCGTCAACACCACGGCGATCAACACGGCCCTGCCGGCGATCGCCGACGAGCTGGACGCCTCGCTCGTCACCCTCCAGTGGGTCGTCAACGGCTACATCCTCGCCGCGGCGGCGTTCGTCGTCCCCGGGGGCCAGCTCGGCGACGTCCTCGGACGGCGGCGGGTCATGCTGGCCGGTGCCGCCGTCTTCGCCGCGTCGTCCCTCGTGGTGGCGCTCGCCCCGAACCCCTCGGTGCTCGTCGCCGGACGGGTGCTGCAGGGCGTGGGGTCCGCGTTCCTCCTGCCGGGCACGATGTCGATCGCGGCGGCCGCCCTCGGGCCCGCGCGGCGGACCATGGCGGTCAGCCTCTGGGCAGCGGTGGCCGGGCTGGGCATCGCGCTGGGGCCGCTCTTCGGTGGCCTGCTCGCCGCGACCGTGGGCTGGCGCTGGGTGTGGTGGCTCAACCTCCCCGTCATGGCGCTCACGGTCGTGCTGTGCCTCGCCTACGTTCCGGACTGGCGCGATCGAGCGCGACGACTCGTCGTGGACGTGCCCGGCATCGTGCTGCTCGCACTCGGCAGCCTTGCCCTCGTCGTCTTCCTCACCGAGGCATCGGACTGGGGCTGGACGTCCCCCGTCGGGCTGGGCGTCCTCGCCGCGGGGGTAATCCTGCTCGTGGCGTTCGTCCGCCTGGAGCGCCGCCGGGCCGACCCGCTCGTCCACCTCGAGCTGCTGCGGGTGCCCGCGTTCCTCGGCGCGAACGTCGGCACGCTCGCGAGCAACGTGGTGCTCATCGGGGGCTTCTACCTGTTCAACCTGTTCCTGCAGAGCCTGCTGCTCCTCGACCTCTCGCCGGCTGAGGCGGGCGTAGCCCTGCTGCCGCTGAACGGGGCGTACTTCGCCCTGTCCCTGGTCGCCGGACCGCTCGGCCGCCGGTACGGGACGGGCCCGGTCGCCGCCGCCGGCTTCGTGCTGCTAGGCGCGGGTTCGGCCTGGCTGTCCCTGCTGGACGTCGGGTTCGGGTACGCGGACGTCTGGCCCCCGTTCGTCGTCCTGGGCCTTGGCCTCGGGCTGACGATCGGCCCGACCTCCGCCGCCGGGGTCGTCGCGGTCGAGCGGAACCGCGCCGGCGAGGCGAGCGGCATGGTGAACATGAGCCGCTATCTCGGGGGCGTGCTGGGTGTCGCGGTGCTCGCGGTCGTCTACGCGGACGTGGCGCTGTCCCGGCTCAACACGATCCTCGGCGGCCGAGCCTCCGGGGAGGTCGAGGAGCGGCGCCTCGACCGCCTGCTGACCGCCGCACCGGGGGACGGCGCGGCGGCCCTCCGTAAGCTCGACCCCTCCCTCCGGCGGGACTACCTCGACGCCGCCCCCACCGCCGTGCTCGACGGCTTCGTGTGGAGTGCGCGTGCCTGCGTCGTGGCCTCCCTCGTCGGGCTCGCCTCGGCGTTCCTGCTTCCCCGCGTCCGGCATCACGTCGTCCACAAGGCGGCGAAGCACCCGTCGGCCACGCAGGCCGCGGCCGTGCACGTCCCCGGGCACCAGTAGCGTCACCCGGATGAGGGCTGCGATCACCCTCCCCAACTTCGGGCCGTACGCGGACGCGTCCGTGCTGGCCGACCTGGCCGTGACCGCGCTCAGCCGCCGACGAAGCGTTTCACGAGGTTGCCGGTCCGTCCCTCTCGGCCGGTCCGCTCCTCGGCGGCGTCCGCCACGGACACCAGGCGCAGGACGCCGTTCACGCCCAGCCAGCGCAGCGGCTCCGGCTCCCACTGCCGCCACCGGTGCCCGACCCAGGGCAGGTGGACCAGGTCCGTGTCCCGGTCCAGGACGAGGTCGGCGAGCGTACGCCCGGCCAGCTGCGAGGCCCCGACGCCGTCGCCGACGTACCCCCCGCCCCAGGCGAAGCCTGCCGCGCGGTCGTACCCGACCGAGGCAAACCAGTCCCGCGGGACGCCGATCGGCCCACCCCAGGTGTGCGTCACCGCGGCGCCCACCGCGTCGGGGAACAACGCCACCAGCGCACGGCGCAGCGAGGCGAACACGTCCGGGTCCCTGTCGTACGCGGGCTTCACCCGCGAGCCCAGGTGGTAGGGCGCCCCGCGTCCGCCGAAGACGAGGCGGTCGTCGGCGGTGCGCTGCCCGTACACGATGAGGTGCCGGTGGTCCGAGAACGTCTCGCGGTGGCGCAGCCCGACCGTCTCCCAGAAGGACGCGGGCAGTGGCTCGGTGGCGAGCACCAGCGAGTACACGGGCGCGAGGAGGCGGCGCTGGCCCGGCAGGGCGTTGGTGTAGCCCTCGGTGGCCCGTACGACGACCTCGGCCCGAACCCGCCCGGCCGCCGTGTCCACACGGCGCGGACCCAGCTCCACGACCGTCGTCTGCTCGTACACCGTGACGCCGCGGCGCTCGGCCGCCCGGGCCAGGCCGCGGACCAGCCGGGCGGGGTGGATCGCGGCGCAGTGCGGCGTGTACGTGGCGCCGAGCACGGACGTGGCGCCGCAGAGCGCGCGCGCCTCGTCGGCGCCCAGCCAGCGCAGGTCGTCCGCGTCGAGGCCGACCCGGCGTGCCTCGGCCACCTCGGCCTGGGCCCGACCACGCTGCGCCGCCGACCGGGCGAGCACCACCGTGCCGCCCTTGGCGTAGTGGCAGTCGATGCCCTCGGTGGCAGACACCTCGCCGACCTCGTCCACCGAGCGCTGCAGCGCCCGTGCCAGGGCGAGCGCACCCTCGCGCCCGGCCACCTGGGCGACCCGCGCGTGCGCGGCGGGGAACAGGGCCGAGCACCAGCCGCCGTTGCGCCCGGACGCGCCGAAGCCCGCGACGTCCCGCTCAAGGACGGCTATGCGCAGCGACGGGTCCGCGACGGCCAGGTGGTACGCCGTCCAGAGCCCGGTGTACCCGGCGCCGACGACGGCCACGTCCACGTCCAGGTCGCCGGACAGGGCGGGGCGCGGCTCCCAGGCGTCGTCGGCATGGTCGTGCCAGAACGAGAGCCTGCGGTACGTCTCCGGGGTGCTCCGCTCGGGGGTGCTCAGCGCTGCCACCTCGCCACGTACGGAGGGACGGGTGGGTCGCCGCGCAGGTTCGGCGCGGGCAACGGCGTGCCCAGCACCGTCGTCATCGGGACGACCCCGGCCCAGTACGGCAGGTCGAGGTCCTCCTCGGGGTCGTCCGGCCACCCGTCGCTCACCTTGACGGAGCACTCGCCGAGGCCGAGCGCGAGCACCAGCGTGGCCGCACGCTCCTTGCGGGTGGGCTGGCGGAGGTCCGCCCACCGGCCTGGCATGAGGTGCTCGGTGATCCGCTCCATCGCGACCCACTCCTCGTCGTCGGCGAGCGCGGTGCAGCGTCCCAGCACCATGACGCTGCGGTAGTGCATGGACGACTCGAACGCCGAGCGGGCCAGCACGAGCCCGTCGAGCAGCGTCACCGTGAGGCAGGTCGGCGCGCCGTCCGCGAGCGCGCGGAACAGCCGGCTGCCCGTCGACCCGTGCACCAGCACCCGGTCGCCGTCGCGCGCGTACGCCACGGGCAGGACGTACGGCTGGCCGTCCGGGTCGGTGACGGCCAGGTGCGCCACCAGCCCGGCGTCCAGCACCGCGTGCGCCACCGCCCGGTCCGGGACGGCCTTCTCCGGCGTGCGGCGTACCCGCGTCCGCGCGGTGCTTCCGGGGTTCCCCGGGGCACCCGTCGGCGCGGGCGTCAGAGGCGCTTCCACGCCTCGGTGAGGACGGAGCGCAGGATCTGCTCCATCTCGTCGAAGTGCGACTGGTCGACCACGAGGGGCGGGGCGAGCTGGACGACGGGGTCGCCCCGGTCGTCGGCACGGCAGTACAGCCCGGCGTCGAACAGCCCCTTGGACAGGAACCCGCGCAGCAGGTGCTCCGACTCCTCGTCGGTGAACGTCTCCTTCGTCGCCTTGTCCTTCACCAGCTCGATGCCGTAGAAGAAGCCGTCACCGCGGACGTCCCCCACGATCGGCAGGTCGAGCAGCTTCTCGATCGTGGCGCGGAAGGCGTCCTCGTGGCGCCGAACGTGACCGGTGAGGTCCTCGCGCTCGAAGATGTCGAGGTTCGCCATGGCCACGGCGCAGGACACCGGGTGCCCCCCGAAGGTGTAGCCGTGCAGGAACGAGTTGCCGCCCTGCAGGAACGGCTCCATGATGCGCTCGGTCGCGATCATCGCCCCGAGCGGGGAGTAGCCGCTGGTCAGCCCCTTGGCGCAGGTGATGATGTCGGGCTGGTAGCCGTATCGGGTGGCGCCGAAGTACTCGCCGAGCCGGCCGAACGCGCAGATGACCTCGTCGGAGACGAGCAGCACGTCGTACGTGTCGCAGATCTCGCGGACCCGCGCGAAGTAGCCCGGAGGCGGCGGGAAGCACCCGCCGGAGTTCTGCACCGGCTCGAGGAAGACCGCCGCCACGGTGTCCGGGCCTTCGAACTCGATCGCCTCGGCGATCCGGTCCGCCGCCCACCGGCCGAACGCCTCGTAGTCGTCGCCGTGCATCCGCTGGCCACCTGGTGACACCGGGCGAGCTCGAGCAGTGCGCTGTGCGCGGCTCGAGGTCGGCGGGGCCGCGGTGCCGAAGCCATCGGGCGCGCGGTAGAAGTTGGTGTTGGGCACCTTGTGGGCGCCGGGGACGAGCGGCTCGAAGGGTGCCTTCGCCTCGGGGATGCCCGTGATGGCCAACGCGCCCTGGGGTGTGCCGTGGTAGGCCACCGACCGGCTGATCACCTTGTGTTTCGTCGGGCGCCCGGTCAGCTTGAAGTACTGCTTCGCCACCTTCCACGCGCTCTCCACCGCCTCGCCGCCGCCGGTCGTGAAGAACACGCGGTCGAGGTCCCCCGGGGTGAGCGAGCTGAGACGTTCCGCCAGCTCGATGGCCTTGGGGTGCGCGTACGACCACAGGGGGAAGAACGCGAGCTCGGACGCCTGCTTCGCGGCGACCTCGGCGAGCTCGGTCCGGCCGTGCCCGACCTGGACGGTGAAGAGCCCGGCGAGGCCGTCGAGGTAGCGCCGGCCGGCGTCGTCCCAGATGTAGGGGCCCTGCCCTCGTACGATCACCGGCACGTGGCCGCTCTCGTACGCGGACATCCGGGTGAAGTGCATCCACAGGTGGTCGCGCGCGGCCTGTGCCAGGTCGTCGCGGTCGGACTCGGTCACGTACTGCGGCGTCGCAGTCATGGTCGCGCTTCCCTTCTCATCGCGTCCCCCACGCGTACATCTGCTTGCGCAGCCTCAGGTAGACGAAGGTCTCGGTGGACTGCACTCCGGGCAGGGTGCGCACGCGGGTGTTGAGCACCTCGAGCAGGTGGTCGTCGCTCTCGCAGACCACCTCGACGAGGACGTCGAAGGACCCGGCCGTGACGACGACGTAGTCCACCTCGGGCATGGCGGCGAGCTTGTCCGCCACCACCTCGAGGTCGCCCCCGACCTTGATCCCGATCATGGCCTGGCGGGGGAACCCCACCTGGAGCGGGTCGGTCACCGCGACGATCTGCATGACCCCTGCGTCGAGCAGCCGCTGGACCCGCTGCCGGACCGCCGCCTCGGACAGCCCCACCGCCTTGCCGATCGCCGCGTACGGCCGGCGGCCGTCCTGCTGGAGCTGCTCGATGATCCCTTTGGACACGTCGTCGAGGACGACGCCGTTGCTCCGTTCGCGGTGGGCCACGTCTGGCATCCTCCGCTACCTCTGGGGTCGGCGGCAAGCGGATCCGTGGCTCAGAAGGTGTCCGGCGCAGGATTCCCTCGTCTAGGCACCGAGAAACTGTCGATCCCGCCAGCGGAGAGGCAGCAGGGGTTCCCGCCGCTTCGACGCGACCAGAGCGCGCGACGCGGACGTACGATCACGGTACGGTAGCGATTCCGTGGCGGGACGGGGCACCGACGACGGAATCACCTGTCCAACGAGGTTGGGTCTGTCAGGATCGGCAGTGGAGGTGGGACGACCGTGCACCAGTTCGTGGGCGGTCGGCGGGTCGAGGGGACGTCGTCGCAGACTTTCGATGTGTCGGACCCAGCGTCCGGCGCGCTGGTCCAGACTGTGCGGCTGGCATCCCCCGCCGACGTGGACACCGCGGTCGCCGCAGCCCGGCAGGCGTTCGGCGCCTGGTCCACCGCCACCCCTGCCGAGCGGTCCGGGGCGCTGTCCCGGCTGGCGGACATCCTCGACCGCCGGGCGGACGAGCTGGCCCACCTCGAGACCCGCCAGACCGGCAAGCCGATCCGGCTCTCGACCCAGTTCGACGTCCCCGGCACGATCGACAACGCGGCGTTCTTCGCGGGGGCGGCCCGCAACCTCGAGGGCAAGGCGGCATCGGAGTACTCCGGTGACCACACGAGCTACGTGCGGCGCGAGCCGGTGGGCGTGGTGGGGTCCATCGCGCCCTGGAACTACCCGCTGCAGATGGCGGCGTGGAAGGTGTTCCCCGCGGTCGCGGCCGGCAACACGATCGTCCTCAAGCCCGCGGAGCTCACCCCGCTGACCTCGCTCGTGCTCGCCGAGGCATGCGCCGAGGCGGGCATGCCCGACGGCGTCGTCAACGTCGTCACCGGGTCGGGCCCGGCGGCCGGCGAGGCCCTGGTCTCCCACCCGGACGTGGACATGGTCTCGTTCACCGGCTCCACCCGGGTCGGGCGCCGGGTGGCCGCGCTCGCGGCCGAGTCCGCCACCAGGGTGCACCTCGAGCTCGGCGGCAAGGCCCCGTTCGTCGTGTTCGACGACGCGGACCTCACCGCCGCCGCGCACGGCGCGGTCGCGGGTGCCCTCATCAACACCGGGCAGGACTGCACCGCCGCCACCAGGGCGTACGTGCAGCGCCCGCTGTACGAGGCGTTCGTCGAGGCCGTTGCCGAGGTGATGGGGCACGTGCGCCTCGGAGAGCCGCTGGACCACGCCACCGACCTCGGCCCGCTCGTCTCCCGGCGGCAGCAGGAGCGGGTCGCCGGGTTCGTGGACCGCGCCCGGGCGGACGGGGCGAAGGTGGTCGTCGGCGGCGAGGCACCGCAGGGCGACCTGGCGCGGGGGGCCTACTACGCACCGACCCTGGTGACGGGCGCGGCCCAGGGGTCGGAGATCGTCCGAGACGAGGTCTTCGGCCCGGTGCTGGTCGTCCTGCCGTTCGACTCGGACGAGGAGGGGCTCGACCTGGCGAACGACACCCCGTACGGCCTGGCTGCCTCGGCCTGGACGCGGGACGTGTTCCGCGCGCTGCGTGCGACGCGGGAGATCCGGGCAGGCTGTGTGTGGGTCAACGACCACATCCCGATCATCAGCGAGATGCCGCACGGCGGATACAAGGCGTCCGGGTACGGCAAGGACATGAGCCAGTACTCGTTCGACGAGTACACGAACGTCAAGCACGTCATGCTCGACACCACCGGCATCGCCCGAAAGGCGTGGCACCGCACGGTGTTCGGCGACCCTGCATCGCATGGAGGAGATCGATGAGTCGACCCCCGCTCGACCGGGCCAGCCTCGCGCTGGTCCAGGCCCAGCTCACGCGCCGCACGCTGATGGCCGGGGCCGGTGGCGTGGGCCTCGCGGCCGTGCTGGCGGCCTGCGGGTCAGAACCGCAGAAGAAGACCAGTTCCGAGCGCTCGGCCAAGGACCTCTCCTCCACGGAGAAGGAGGTCACCTTCTCCAACTGGCCGCTCTACATCGACTACAACGACGCCGAGACGAAGCGCCCGTCACTCGAGGCCTTCGAGAAGCAGACCGGCATCTCGGTCAAGTACACCGAGGACATCAACGACAACAACGAGTTCTTCGGCAAGATCCAGCCCCAGCTCTCGGCCGGCCAGCCCACCGGGCGTGACCTCTTCGCGCTCACCGACTGGATGGCCGCCCGGCTCATCCGCCTCGGGTGGGTCCAGAAGCTCGACAAGAGCAACATCCCCAACGCCGACAACGTCGTTCCGGCGCTCGCCACACCGCCGTGGGACCCGAAGCGCGACTTCTCGCTTCCCTGGCAGAGCGGCTTCGCCTTCATCGCGTACAACGAGAAGATCACCAAGCCCGTGCGGAACATGGACGAGCTGCTCACCCGCCCCGACCTCAAGGGCAAGGTGACGCTGCTGTCCGAGATGCGGGACACGATGGGCCTGCAGCTGCTGCAGATGGGGGTCGACCCGTCCAAGGACTTCAGCAACGACCAGTTCATGGCGGCGATCGACAAGATCCAGCAGGCGGTGGACTACGGCCAGGTCCGCAAGTTCACCGGCAACGAGTACGCCCAGGACCTCGCCAAGGGCAACATCGCGGCCTGCGTGGCCTGGTCGGGCGACGTGATCCAGCTGCAGTTCGACGACCCGGCGATCAAGTACACGATCCCCGAGGCGGGCGCCACCCTGTGGGCCGACAACATGCAGATCCCGAACAAGGCGAGCCACAAGACGAACGCCGAGAAGCTGATGAACTACTACTACGACCCCGAGGTGGCCGCCGAGGTCGCCGCGTGGGTCAACTACATCTGCCCGGTCGAGGGCGCGCAGGCCGCGATGGAGAAGATCGACCCCGATCTCGCGACGAACCAGCTCATCTTCCCCAACGAGGAGACGCTGTCGAACGCGTTCGTCTTCCGCGGGCTCTCCGAGAAGGAGGAGAGCACGTACGACGACGCCTTCCAGACGCTGATCGGAGCGTGAGCCGCATGCTCGGCGGACGACGAGGAGTGCTCGACGGGGACGACGACAAGGCGTCGGCGGGGGCCGAGCTCCGCCTCGAGGCGCTGAGCAAGAGGTTCGGCACGTTCACCGCCGTGGACTCCGTCGACATCACAGTGCCTCAGGGCTCGTTCTTCGCGCTCCTCGGCCCGTCCGGCTGTGGCAAGACCACCACCCTGCGCATGGTGGCCGGCCTGGAGATGCCCACCGCCGGGCGCGTCCTGCTGGGCGACGACGACGTCACGACGAGGCGGCCGTACCAGCGCCCCGTCAACACGGTGTTCCAGAACTACGCACTGTTCCCCCACCTGGACGTGTACGAGAACGTCGCCTTCGGCCTGAAGCGCCGCGGCGTCCGCGACGTCAAGGGCCACGTGGAGCGGATGCTCTCCCTGGTCGAGCTCGAGGGCTTCGGCCGGCGCAAGCCGGGCCAGCTCTCCGGCGGCCAGCAGCAGCGGGTCGCGCTCGCCCGGGCGCTGGTCAACCGGCCCCGGGTGCTGCTGCTCGACGAGCCGCTCGGGGCGCTCGACCTCAAGCTGCGCCGGCAGATGCAGATCGAGCTCAAGCAGGTCCAGACCGAGGTGGGCATCACGTTCATCCACGTCACGCACGACCAGGAAGAGGCCATGACGATGGCCGACACCATCGCCGTGATGAACGGGGGGCGCGTCGAGCAGATGGGCGCTCCCGCCGCGCTGTACGACAACCCGGCGACGACGTTCACGGCGAACTTCCTCGGGCAGTCGAACCTCGTGTCCGGCAACGTGACCGGCACGAGCGGCGCCGACCTTGTCGTGGAGGTGGCAGGCCGGCGGCTCGGCATGCCTGCCGACCGCAGCAACGCGGACGGCGACCGCGTCTGGCTCGGCGTACGCCCGGAGAAGATGGGCATCGTCGCGGCGACGGACGTGGCGGCCGCCGACGGGCACAACACGCTGACGGGCGTCGTCATCGACTCGAGCTTCACCGGCGTGAGCACGGACTACATCGTGCGCATGCCCTGGGGGCAGGACCTGACCGTCTTCGCCCAGAACCTCTCCGGGGCGACCCGCATGCTCCCCGGGGACGAGGTGGTCCTGCACTGGGACCCGGCCGACACGTTCGCGCTCGACGCCAGCCAGGACGCCGCCGCGGGGGCGGAACGACTCGACGCCGCCACGCCGGCGGCCGCGACCACGTGAGGGCCGGGGCGTGAGCTCCGCCACCCACCTGCCGCCCTCGGCCGACATCCGGCATCTCGAGCCTCCGGCCGAGGAGCCGTCGCGTCGCCGCTGGACGCCCTACTGGCTGCTCCTGCCCGGCCTGGCCTGGCTCGTCATCTTCTTCGCGATCCCGATGGTCACGCTGGCCTCGACCTCGCTCCAGGAGGGCAGCCTCGAGACCGGGTACGAGATCACGTGGCGCTGGCAGAACTACACGGACGCGCTGTCCACGTACTACCCGCACTTCGTGCGGTCGTTCTTCTACGCCGGCATCGCCACCGTGCTCGCCCTCCTGCTGTCGTACCCGCTCGCGTACGCGATCGCGTTCAAGGCCGGCCGGTGGAAGAACGTCCTGCTCGTCCTCGTCATCGCGCCGTTCTTCACGAGCTTCCTGGTCCGTACGCTCGCCTGGACCACGATCCTGGCCGACAACGGCTGGCTGGTGGAGACCCTGCAGACGGTGGGGATCCTCGGCGCGGACGGCCGCCTGCTCGCCACCCCGATCGCGGTGGTCACCGGTCTGACGTACAACTTCCTGCCGTTCATGACGCTCCCGCTGTACGCGAGCCTCGACCGCATGGACCAGCGTCTCGTCGAGGCCGCGACCGACCTGTACGCCTCGGCGTTCACGGCGTTCCGCAAGGTGACGTTCCCTCTCTCGCTGCCCGGCGTGGTCGCCGGCACCCTGCTCACGTTCATCCCGGCGTCGGGCGACTACATCAACGCCGAGCTGCTGGGCACGCCGCGCCAGTACATGATCGGCAACGTCATCGACAGCCAGTTCCTCGTGCGGCTGGACTACCCGACGGCCGCGGCGCTCTCGTTCGTGCTCATGGCCGCGATCCTCGTGATCGTCATCGTGTACATCCGGCGGGCCGGGACGGAGGACCTCGTCTGATGACCACCACCACCCCCCGCGCCCCGGACGCCGCGCGCCCGGCGAGGCCCCCCTCGACCGCGACCCGCCCCCCGCTGTCCCACCGCGTCACGCACTGGCTGCGTGAGCACCTCGTGATCCTCGTGGCCGCGCTCGTGCTGCTCTACATGTTCCTGCCGGTGTTCGTCGTGGTGCTGTTCTCGTTCAACGAGCCTGCGAGCCGCCTGAACTACACGTTCGACCAGTTCACCCTGGACAACTGGACGCACCCGTGCGGCGCGGGGGGCCTGTGCGACGCGGTCGGGCTGAGCCTGCGCATCGCGTTCGCGGCGACACTGGGGGCCACGCTCCTCGGCACGCTCATCGCGTTCGCCCTCGTCCGGCACCGCTTCCGCGGGCGCGGGTCGACGAACCTGCTCATCTTCCTGCCCATGGCCACTCCCGAGGTCGTGATGGGTTCGTCCCTGCTCGCGCTGTTCATCAACATGGGCGCACCGCTCGGGTTCTGGACGGTGCTCGTCGCGCACATCATGTTCTGCGTGAGCTTCGTCGTCGTCACGGTCAAGGCCCGGCTCGCCAGCCTCGACCCACGTCTCGAGCAGGCGGCGATGGACCTGTACGCGACGGAGTGGCAGACCTTCCGGCGGATCACCCTGCCGCTCGTCATGCCCGGCATCGTGGCCGCCGCGATGCTCGCCTTCGCACTGTCGTTCGACGACTTCATCATCACGAACTTCAACGCGGGCAACCAGGTGACGTTCCCCATGTTCGTCTGGGGCGCGGCGCAGCGCGGCGTACCCCCGCAGGTGAACGTCATCGGCGCGCTGATGTTTCTCGTCGCGCTCACGCTCGTCCTCGTCGGGCAGGGCGTCGCCGGGCGCCGCGCACGCGGACGCTGAGCCCGAGACCTGGGCCCGGCGTCGACGCCGGGCCCCTGGACGTGTGAGTCTCGGGGGAGCCGCCGATTTCGAGACCCTGCCGACCCGCCAAACTGGCCGACCGACCACCCGGAGAGCACGATGTCCGAGCCCAGCCCCCGTGACCTGCGCGCCCGCCACGCGGCGGTGCTGCCGTCCTGGCTCGCGCTGTACTACGACGAGCCGGTCGAGATCGTGTCCGGCGAGGGGCGACGGGTCCGTGCCTCGGACGGGCGGGAGTACCTCGACCTGTTCGCCGGGATCCTCACGAACATGCTCGGGTACGCCGTCCCCGAGGTGCGGGACGCGATCCGGGGACAGCTCGACTCGGGCGTGGTGCACACCTCGACGCTGTACCTGATCCGGGCGCAGGTGGAGCTCGCCGAGCGGATCGCCGGGCTGTCCGGCATCCCGGACGCCAAGGTCTTCTTCACCACCTCGGGCACCGAGGCCAACGAGGCGGCGCTGCTGCTGGCCACGCAGTACCGGCGGTCGAACCAGGTGCTCGCCCTGCGCAACAGCTACCACGGCCGGTCGTACGCGGCGATGGGCGTCACCGGCAACCGGGGCTGGTCTGCGTCCAGCCTCACCCCGGTCAACGTCTCGTACGCGATGAACGGCCACCGCTACCGCGGCCCGTTCGCGCACCTGTCCGACGCCGAGCTCGTCGAGGTCTGCGTCCAGGACCTGCGCGAGGTCATCGACACCACGACCGCCGGGGACGTCGCTTGCCTCATCGCGGAGCCGGTCCAGGGCGTCGGCGGGTTCACCATGCCCCCGGACGGGCTGCTCGGCGCGTACAAGGAGGTGCTGGACGAGTACGGGATCCTGCTCGTCTCGGACGAGGTGCAGACGGGCTGGGGGCGCACCGGCGAGCACTTCTGGGGGATCGGCGCCCACGGCGTGACCCCGGACGCGATGACGTTCGCGAAGGGGCTCGGCAACGGGCTCGCCATCGGCGGAGTCGTCGCCAGGGGCGAGGTGATGGACTGCCTCGGCGCGAACTCGATCTCGACGTTCGGCGGCAACCCGCTCGCCACGCGGGCGGCGACCGCGGTGCTCGACTACGTGGTCGAGCGCGACCTGCAGGCGAACGCGGCCAAGGTCGGGACGCGCCTGATCGACGGACTGCGCAGGGTGGGGGAGCGGCTGCCCGTGGTCGGCGAGGTGCGCGGCAAGGGCCTCATGATCGCCGTCGACCTCGTCCGGCCGGGGACGACGACGCCGGACCCGGCCGCGGCGTCCATTGCGCTGGAGGAGTGCCGGCGGCGCGGCGTGCTCGTCGGCAAGGGCGGGCTCTACGGCAACTGCCTGCGCGTCGCCCCACCGCTGACGCTGACCGAAGCGGAGGCCGAGGAGGGGCTGGCGGCGCTCACCGAGACACTGGAGACCGTGAACGCCCGAGTGACGGTGCAGGCCGGGCAGGCGTAGCAGGCGCAGGGAGGCACGGCATGACCGCGAGGACGATCCCGCACTGGGTCGACGGCAAGCCGTACAGCGGCGTCTCGACCCGCTACGGCGAGGTCACCGACCCCGCGACCGGCCAGGTCACCGGCCAGGTGGCCTTCGCCGACGAGGCCGACGTCGGCGCCGCCGTGGCCTCGGCCCGCGCCGCGTTCGCGGGCTGGCGGACGACCTCGCTGGCGAAGCGGGCGCGGGTGCTCTTCGCGTTCCGCGAGATCCTCGACGCCCGGGCGGACGAGCTCGCCGCCGCCATCACGGCGGAGCACGGCAAGGTGCACTCCGACGCGCTCGGCGAGGTGGCCCGCGGCCAGGAGGTCGTCGAGTTCGCGTGCGGCCTGGGCCACCTCCTCAAGGGGGGCTACAGCGAGAACGTGTCCACCGGCGTGGACTCGTACGAGATCCGCCAACCGCTCGGTGTCTGCGTGGGGATCACCCCGTTCAACTTCCCGGCGATGGTGCCGCTGTGGATGCACCCGGTCGCCATCGCGGCCGGCAACTCGTTCATCCTCAAGCCGAGCGAGAAGGACCCGTCCGCGTCGCTGCTGCTGGCCGAGTGGTGGGCCGAGGCGGGCCTGCCGTCCGGGGTGTTCACCGTCCTGCACGGCGACAAGCCGGTCGTGGACGGGCTGCTCGAGCACCCGGACGTGAGCGCGGTCTCGTTCGTGGGCTCGACACCCATCGCGCGGTACGTGTACGAGACGGGCACACGGCACGGCAAGCGCGTCCAGGCCCTGGGCGGCGCGAAGAACCACATGGTTGTGCTTCCTGACGCCGACCTTGACCTCGCCGCCGACGCTGCGGTGAGCGCCGCGTACGGCTCGGCGGGTGAGCGCTGCATGGCCATCTCCACCGTTGTCGCCGTGGACCCGGTGGGTGACGACCTCGTCAGGAGGATCGGCGAGCGCATCGGACGCCTCGTCGTCGCCCCCGGGACGCGGTCGGACGCCGACATGGGCCCGCTCGTCACCCGGGCCCACCGGGACAAGGTGGCCGCGTACCTCGACGCCGGCGTCGCGGAGGGCGCGTCGCTCGTCGTGGACGGACGCGCCCACCCGACCCCCGCCGACGACGGGTTCTGGCTCGGCCCGTCGCTCTTCGACCACGTCCGTCCCGGCATGAGCGTGTACGACGAGGAGATCTTCGGCCCGGTGCTCGTGGTCGTCCGCGCCGGCTCGTACGACGAGGCCCTGGCATGCGTGAACGCCAACCCGTACGGCAACGGCACCGCCGTGTACACGAACGACGGCGGCGCCGCACGCCGGTACACCGAGGAGGTGGAGGTCGGCATGGTCGGGGTGAACGTGCCGATCCCGGTGCCGATGGCGTACTACTCGTTCGGCGGGTGGAAGTCGAGCCTGTTCGGCGACACGCATGTGTACGGCGTCGAGGGCGTGCGCTTCTACACGCGCGGCAAGGTCGTCACGTCGCGCTGGCTCGACCCGTCGCACGGCGGCGTGCACCTCGGCTTTCCCACCAACCGGTGACGCGCACGGGTGTCAGGGCTGGTCACGCCGCGTAGTACCCGGGACACCGGTGAATGAGCCCGCGGCACGCGGGCATAGACGCCGGTACCAAAGCGGCAAAAGCCGCGATGTCTCGGGAGGTGCCAATGGCCAGCATCGCTGGTTTTCGTGGCAGGACCAAGGTCTTCAAGGGCTTCTGGGAAGGCGTCATGGCCTTCTGGCTCGCGTTCGGAGTCCTCTACGTCATCTTCCGCGGGGCGATCAACGAGGAGACTCGCGTCTCGGCACTCACGCTCGGCGACATCGGCGAGCTGGTCCTGTTGATCGCGCTGTGGCCGCTCGAGGTCCTCGGCCTGGACTTCTCGATCTCGTCGTAGACCGCCGGACCATCCGGCCCGTGCCGGTGCCGCGTCGTGCCAGGATGCAGACATGAGCCGGTACGGGTCGATGTTCGGCCCCGACGTCACGTACCTCGGGGTCGACCGGTGCGACCTGTCGGACCCCGCGTCCGTCGCCGGCGCGGACGTCGTCGTCGTGGGCGCGCCCTTCGACGGCGGCACCTCGCACCGGCCGGGGACGCGGTTCGGCCCGCAGGCCATCCGCAGCACCGACTACCTCGGGCACGACGGCTCCCGCCCGCACCTGGCCCTCGGCGTCGACCCGCTCACCGACCTGCGCGTCCTCGACGCCGGCGACGTGGAGATGCCGCCGGGTGACATCGAGCGCAGCCTCAAGGCGCTCGAGCACGCCGTCGCCAGCGTGGCCACCGCCGGGGCGCTGCCCGTGGTGCTCGGCGGCGACCACTCGGTCACGCTGCCGGACGTCACGGGTGTGGCGCGTCACGCCGGCTTCGGCCGGGTCTCGGTCGTCCACTTCGACGCGCACGCCGACACGGGCGACATCGAGTTCGGCTCCCTGTACGGGCACGGCCAGCCGATGCGGCGTCTCGTCGAGTCCGGCGCCTGCCGGGGGGACCGCTTCGTACAGATCGGGCTGCGCGGCTACTGGCCCGGCCCGGAGACGCTCTCCTGGATGGCCGGCGAGGGCTTCCGGTCGTACGAGATGAGCGAGATCGGCGCTCGGGGGCTCGACGTCTGCCTCGACGAGGCGGCCGCGATCGCGACGGACGACTGCGACGCGGTGTTCCTCTCGGTCGACATCGACGTCGTCGACCCGGGCATGGCGCCGGGCACGGGCACGCCCGAGCCGGGTGGCCTCACGTCCCGGCAGCTGCTCGACGCGGTACGACGGCTCTGCCTCGCGCTTCCGGTGGCCGGCATCGACGTCGTCGAGGTCTCGCCCCCGTACGACTCGGCCGACATGACCGCCGCCCTGGCCAACCGGGTGGTGCTCGAGGCGTTGTCCGGTATCGCCCGACGGCGCGCGGACGCCGCCGGTGAGGGGACCAGCGCCCGGTGGGACCCGTCCACCCCGGTGCTCGACACGTACCGGGCCGGCCCGCGGTGACGGCAGGCGCCGACCGCGCACGGCTGGCACGCCTGCTCGACCGCGAGCGCGCGACCCACCTGGAGCGTCACCCCGTCTCGGCGACCGCGCACCGCCGTGCCGAGCGCAGCCTGCTCGGTGGCGTCCCGATGACGTGGATGGCCAAGAACGCCGGCGCGCACCCGGTCTGGCTGGACGGGGCGCGCGGTGCCCACCTGGAGTGCGTCGACGGGCACGAGTACATCGACTTCTCACTCGGGGACACCGGGGCCATGGCCGGTCACTCCCCGCCGCCTGTGGTCGACGCCATCGGCCGCCGGCTCGTCGACGCCGGCGGTGCCACGACGATGCTGCCGAGCGAGGACGCGGCCTGGGTGGGGGAGGAGCTGACCCGCCGGTTCGGCCTCCCGCAGTGGAGCCTCAGCCTGTCCGCGACCGACGCCAACCGCTGGGCGCTGCGGCTGGCCCGGATGCTCACCGGCAGGTCCAAGGTGCTCGTCTTCTCCTGGTGCTACCACGGCACGGTCGACGAGACGTTCGCCGTGCTCACCCCGGACGGCGCCCGCTCGCGTGCCGGCAACGTCGGCCCGCCCGTCGACCCGACCGTGACGACCCGGGTGGCCGAGTTCAACGACCTGGACGGCCTCGAGCGCGAGCTCGCCGCGGGCGACGTCGCGTGCGTCCTCGCCGAGCCCGCGCTCACCAACATCGGGATCGTGCTGCCCGACCCGGGGTTCCTCGAGGGGGTCCGCGCGCTGACCAGGGCGACCGGGACGCTGCTCGTGATCGACGAGACGCACACGTTCTCGGCCGGTCCCGGCGGGGCCACGGCGGCGTGGGGTCTCGAGCCGGACATGACCACGTTGGGCAAGGCGATCGGGGGCGGCGTGCCGGCCGGGGCGTACGGGATGACCGCCGAGCTGGCCGAGCGGGCGCTCTCCTCCCGTGACGCCGACCTGGTGGACACCGGCGGCGTCGGGGGCACGCTCGCCGGCAACGCGCTCTCCGTGGCGGCCGTCCGTGCCACCCTCGAGCACGTCCTCACCCCCGACGCGTTCGGCCGCATGGGCGCGCTCGCGTCGCGCTTCGCCGACGGTGTCGAGGACGCCCTCGAGCGGCACGGCCTGCCCTGGTCGGTGAGCACGCTGGGAGCGCGGACGGAGTACCGGTTCGCCAGCCCGGCCCCCCGGACCGGAACCGCGTCCGCGGCCGCGGCGGACCCCGAGCTCGACGACTACCTTCACCTGTTCACGGCGAACCGCGGCGTGCTCATGACGCCCTTCCACAACATGGCGCTCATGTGCCCGGACACGACCCAGGACGACGTCGACCGGCACACGGACGTGTTCGAGGCTGCGCTGGACGACCTCGTCGGCGCCTGAGGGGTACGGGTCGGGCGTCGTGCCCGCCCACGAGAGAGGGGACCGAGGCATGCGTGTGCTGCTCGTCGGTGCGGGCGGGGTCGGGGCGGCGGCGGCCGCCATCGCCCGACGTCGTGCGTTCTTCGAGGCCCTCGTCATCGCGGACTACGACCTGGCGCGAGCCGAGCGTGCCGTCACTGCGGCCGCGGACCCCCGGTTCTCCGCCGCACAGGTGGACGCGTCGGACGAGGCCTCGGTCGCAGGGCTCCTTTCCGAGCACCACTGCGACGTGCTCGTCAACGCGGTGGACCCGCGCTTCGTCATGCCGCTGTTCCGTGCCGCACGGGCGGTGGGCACGGACTACCTGGACATGGCGATGTCGCTGTCGCACCCGCACCCGCACGAGCCGTACGAGCGGACCGGGGTGATGCTCGGGGACGAGCAGTTCGCCCAGTCGCAGGCCTGGGAGGACGCGGGCCACCTGGCGCTCGTGGGCGTCGGCGTGGAGCCCGGCCTGTCTGACGTGTTCGCCCGCTACGCCGCGGACCATCTGTTCTCCGACATCGACGAGATCGGCATACGGGACGGCGCGAACCTCGAGGTGGCCGGCTACGACTTCGCCCCCTCTTTCTCGATCTGGACGACGATCGAGGAGTGCCTCAACCCTCCCGTGGTGTGGGAGCGCGGCCGGGGATGGTTCACCACCGAGCCGTTCAGCGAGCCCGAGGTGTTCGAGTTCCCCGACGGCATCGGGCCGGTCGAGTGCGTGAACGTCGAGCACGAGGAGGTCCTGCTCATCCCGCGGTGGGTGGCTGCCCGCCGGGTCACCTTCAAGTACGGCCTCGGCGAGGAGTTCATCGGCGTCCTGCGCACGCTGCACAAGCTCGGGCTGGACCGGACGGACCCGGTCACTGTGAGCGGCCGGCAGGTGAGCCCCCGTGACGTGGTGGCCGCCTGCCTGCCCGACCCGGCGGCGCTGGGCGACCGGATGCGCGGCAAGACCTGTGCCGGCACGTGGGTGACCGGGAGGGGCACCGACGGGACGCCGCGGGAGGTGTACCTGTACCACGTGGTGGACAACGAGGAGTCCATGGCCGAGTACGGGCACCAGGCGGTCGTCCTTCAGACCGCGCTGAACCCGGTGATCGCGCTCGAGCTCATGGCCGCCGGGACCTGGCAGGGTTCGGGTGTGCTCGGCCCCGAGGCGTTCGACCCGGTGCCGTTCCTCGACCTGCTCACCGAGTACGGCGCCCCCTGGGGCCTGCGGGACAGCGCGTCCGGCTGACCGGCCTCGGGAGGACGCGCCGGTGGGGCGCTTCGACGAGACGTCACCGGGACGCGTCAATGGCACATCCGCGTCATTGACCGCGCGCCGGTCATGACGCAGGTTGTGGGGGCCTGCCGAGCCAGGGGAGACCGCCATGGCGACGACTGCCCCCGACCGCACCGCACTCGCCGAGCTCCGCCGAGACGTCGACGGGGGTGTGCTCGTCCCCGGTGACAGGTCTTACGACGAGGCTCGTGCCCTGTTCAACGCCATGATCGACAAGCGGCCTGCGGTCGTCGTCGCGTGCGCGAGGCCCGAGGACGTGGCACGGGCCCTGCGCTTCGCCGACGAGGCGGGCCTCGAGGTCTCGGTGCGCGGCGGGGGCCACGGGGTGGCCGGCACCGCCCTGGTGGACGGCGGCCTGGTGATCGACCTGCGGCTGATGAACACGGTGACCGTCGACCCGGTGGCCCGGACGGCGACGGTCGGGGGCGGGGCCACGATGAGCCACCTCGACCGCGCCACCGAGCCGTTCGGGCTCGCCACGACGGGCGGCCGGGTGTCCACCACCGGCGTGGGCGGCTTCACCCTGGGCGGCGGGACCGGCTGGCTGGACCGCAAGCTCGGCCTGGCCTGTGACCGGCTGCTCGAGGTGGAGCTCGTCCGCGCGGACGGCGCGGTGGTGACGGCGAGCGAGCGGGAGAACCCGGAGCTGTTCTGGGCACTGCACGGGGGCGGCGGCAACTTCGGCGTGGCCACGCGCATGACGTTCCGGCTGGACCGGCTCCCCGAGGTGACCCTGGCGCTTCTCCTGTGGCCTGCCGACGAGGGCCCCCGCGTGCTGCGCCGCTACCGGGACCTCCTCGAGCCCGGACCGGACGAGCTCGGCGGCGGCTTCGTCTACCTGACCGGCCCGCAGGAGTCCTTCGTACCGCCGGAGCTCGTCGACACACTCTGCGCCGTCGTGCTGGTGACGTTCGCCGGCAGCAGGGCGGATGCCGGGCCGTCCCTGCGCCCCCTCCTCGAGCTGGCGCCGTCCGGCCAGATGGTCGAGACGATGCCGTACGCCGAGCTGCAGTGCGCACTCGACGACCCGCCCGGGTACCGCAACTACTGGTCGGCCGAGCACCTGTCCGGGCTGCCCGACGTGGCCGTGGACGCGGTCTGTGCCCGAGCGCCCGAGATGGTGGTGCCCTCGCCGTCCCAGCACGTGGTGTTCCCCGCGGGCGGGCGGGTCGCCCGTGAGGGTCTGGAGTACCCGATCCCGTGGCGAACCGCACCCTGGGTCGTCCATCCGTTCGGCCTCTGGGAGGACCCCGCGGACGACGACCGGGCGCGTGCGTGGGCCAGGGGCGTGCGGGAGGCCGTCCGCCCGTGGGCCACCGGCGCGGTCTACCTCAACTTCATCGGCGACGAGGGCAGCGACCGGGTGGCCGCGGGATTCGGCGAGGAGAACTACGCCCGTCTGGCCGCTGTCAAGGCCGAGCACGACCCGCACAACGTGTTCCACGTCAACCACAACATCGTCCCCGCGCCCCCGCGCCCCCGAGGGCCCTCCTGAGCCCAGGGCTGGCTGCCGCCGCCGGCGTACGTCCACCGAGCCCACCAGGGCAGCCACCGGGGGAGCCGCCGGCACGCGGCCGTCCGGGCTAGTCCGCGTCGGGGGCTGGGACAATGGCCGGGTGAGCGCATCACGTGAGATCAGCGTCCTCGGCTCGACCGGCTCGGTCGGGACCCAGGCCCTGGACGTCGCCCGCCGCAACCCGGACAGGTTCACGGTCGTCGCCCTCGCAGCCGGGGGCGGCAAGGTCGACCTGCTGGCTCGCCAGGCGCTCGAAGCCGGGGTCCGCGTGGTGGGGGTGGCGCGGGGGAGTGCCGCCCAGGACCTCCAGCTGGCGTTCTACGCCGAGGCCAAGCGCCGCGGCTGGTCCGCCGGGGAGTACGCGCTGCCCCGCATCGTCGCTGGCCCCGACGCCGCGGCCCAGGTCGCCGCCGAGCCCGCGGACGTGGTTCTCAACGGGATGACCGGTTCGGTCGGGCTGGGCCCCACGCTGGCCGCGCTGGACGCGGGCCAGACCCTCGCCCTGGCCAACAAGGAGTCGTTGATCGCGGGCGGCCCGCTGGTCCTGCGGGAGGCGAAGCCCGGACAGATCATCCCGGTGGACTCGGAGCACTCCGCGCTGGCGCAGTGCCTGCGCGGCGGGCGGGGTGAGGAGGTGGCCCGGCTCGTCCTCACGGCGAGCGGGGGGCCGTTCCGCGGGCGTACCCGGGCCGAGCTCGCCGGGGTCACCCCGGAGCAGGCGCTCGCCCACCCCACCTGGCAGATGGGTCCGGTGATCACCGTCAACTCGGCCACCCTGGTCAACAAGGGGCTCGAGCTGATCGAGGCGCACCTGCTCTTCGACGTCCCGTTCGACCGGATCGACGTGGTCGTGCACCCGCAGTCGGTGGTGCACTCGATGGTCGAGTACACCGACGGGTCCACCCTGGCCCAGTGCAGCCCGCCCGACATGCGGCTGCCGATCGCGCTCGCACTGGGCTGGCCGGACCGGGTGCCGGAGGCCGCCCCGTCCTGCGACTGGACCAGGGCCGCGACCTGGGACTTCCTCCCGTTCGACGACGAGGCCTTCCCCGCCGTGAGGCTGGCCAGGCAGGTCGGCTCGGCCGGTGGGACGTACCCGGCGGTCTACAACGCGGCGAACGAGGAGTGCGTCGCGGCGTTCCTCGCCGGGACGGTCGGGTTCTGCGACATCGTGGACACCGTGGCCCGCGTGGTGGACGAGCACGTGCCGGATCAGGCGACCGACGCGGGGAACTCGCCCAGCCTGGCCGAGGTTCTCTCCACCGAGACCTGGGCGCGGGAGCGTGCCCGCGCGCTGACGGGCCAGGCAGCGTCACCGCCGGCCCACTCCGACCACACTGCCGGGAGCCGCCCCGCATGATGACCACGATCGGCGTCGTCGCGTTCGTCGTGGCGTTGCTCGTCTCCGTGATGCTGCACGAGCTCGGTCACTTCGCGTTCGCCAAGCGCTACGGGATGAAGGCGACGCAGTTCTTCGTGGGCTTCGGGCCGACCCTGTGGTCCCGTCAGCGGGGCGAGACCGAGTACGGCGTCAAGGCCGTCCCCGCAGGCGGGTTCGTCAAGATCATCGGGATGACCGACCTCGAGGAGGTCGACCCGGAGGACCAGCCCCGTGCGTTCTACCGTCAGCCTGCGGGCAAGCGGGCGATCGTGCTGGCCGCGGGCTCCCTCGTGCACTTCGCGATCGCGATCGTCCTGCTCCTCGTCGTGTTCATGGGGATCGGGCTGCTCGCCGCGACGACGACCGTCGGGCAGGTGTCCCCGTGCGTCCCGACCTCGGGCACGGCCTGCACCGGGGGCGACACCGAGTCGCCGGCCCGGGTGGCAGGCCTGCGCGCAGGCGACGAGATCGTCGAGTTCGGCGGGACGCGCATCCACGACTGGGAGCAGCTCCAGGGCCTCATCAGGGACGCCGGGGCGGGCGAGGCCTCGATGGTCGTGCTGCGGGACGGGCAGCGGGTCACCCTGACCCCCGAGCTGGTGGAGCGCAGCCGCCCCAGCCTGACCAACCCGAACAGGTCCGAGGACGTCGGCGTGATCGGGTTCACCCCGACCCTGGTGAGCGAGCGCCTCGGACCGGTCGACGCGGTCGAGCGCACCGGCGAGAACTTCGGACGCCTGGTCACCGGGACGTTCCAGGCGCTGGGCCAGATCCCCGCCGCGGTCCCCGACCTGGTGAGGGCCACGTTCGGCGACGGCGAGCGCTCAGCGGAGGGCCTGGTCGGCCCGGTGGGCATCGGCAAGGTCTCCGGGGACATCGTGAGCCAGAACGAGCCGCTGTCCTCCCGGATCGCGCAGTTCATCGCCCTGGTGGCCGGCCTCAACGTCTTCGTCGGGATCTTCAACCTGCTGCCCCTGCTCCCGCTGGACGGCGGCCACCTGGCAGTCCTCGGCTTCGAGCAGGGCCGGTCACGGCTCTACCGGCTGCTCGGACGGGCGGATCCGGGCCGGGTCGACCTGAACCGGCTGCTGCCCGCGGCATACTTGTTCCTGGTCCTGCTGATCGGGTTGTCCGTGCTGCTCCTGGCAGCGGACATCATCAACCCGGTGAGCACCCCGCTGTGAGGGCGGGACGAGCACCCAGACGTCCTCGGAGAAGCCCAGCATGAGCGTGACCCCCCTGCCGACGCCCGAGATCCCGCCGAAGCCCCTCGCTACCCGGCGTGCGTCCCGGCAGCTCCAGGTCGGGGCGGTCCCGGTGGGCGGCGACGCCCCGGTCTCGGTCCAGTCGATGACGACCACGCCGACCACGGACATCAACGCGACCCTCCAGCAGATCGCCGAGCTCACCGCGTCCGGCTGCCAGATCGTCCGGGTCGCCGTGCCGACCCAGGACGACGCGGACGCCTTGCCGGCGATCGCCGCGAAGTCCCAGATCCCGGTGATCGCCGACATCCACTTCCAGCCGCGGTACGTCTTCGCCGCCCTGGACGCGGGGTGTGCCGCCGTCCGGGTGAACCCGGGCAACATCCGGGCGTTCGACGACCAGGTGAAGGAGATCGCCCGGGCGGCGTCCGCCATCGGCACGCCGATCCGGATCGGGGTCAACGCGGGCTCGCTCGACAAGCGGCTGCTGGAGAAGTACGGCAAGCCCACCGCCGAGGCCCTCGTCGAGTCCGCGCTGTGGGAGTGCTCGCTGTTCGAGGAGCACGACTTCCGCGACATCAAGATCTCGGTCAAGCACCACGACCCGGTCGTGATGATCAACGCGTACCGGCTTCTCGCCGAGAAGTGCGACTACCCGCTGCACCTCGGCGTCACGGAGGCGGGCCCGGCGTTCCAGGGCACCGTCAAGTCGTCCGTGGCGTTCGGTGCGCTGCTCGCCGAGGGGATCGGGGACACGATCCGCGTCTCTCTCTCGGCCCCTCCGGTCGAGGAGGTCAAGGTCGGGATCGCCATCCTCGAGTCGCTGAACCTCCGCCAGCGCGGGCTGGAGATCGTGTCGTGTCCGTCCTGCGGCCGCGCTCAGGTGGATGTCTACACGCTCGCCGACAAGGTCACGGCGGGGCTCGAGGGCATGGACGTCCCGCTGCGGGTGGCCGTGATGGGCTGTGTCGTCAACGGGCCGGGCGAGGCGCGCGAGGCCGACCTCGGGGTCGCCTCCGGCAACGGGAAGGGCCAGATCTTCGTCAAGGGCGAGGTCGTCAAGACCGTTCCCGAGGCCCAGATCGTGGAGACGTTGATCGAAGAGGCCAACCGTCTCGCGGACCAGATGGACGCAGACGGCGTACCCTCGGGCCAGCCCACCGTCGACGTCTCCTAGCGGACGCCGGCGGCGGCCCACTTCTGTGGCCTCGTCCCACCGGAGGGAGGCACGTGCTCCGCACCACGGGCGCCCTCCGCCTGCTCGACGCCCACGACCGTGCCGAGGTGCTCGACCTCCTCGCGCGCGACCCGGTCGCGAACGTGTTCGTCGAGGCGCGCATCCATGCCGCCGGCCGTGACTTCCGCATGCTCGGCGGCGAGCTGTGGGGGTACCCGGACAACGGCCCGCTCGCCTCCGTCTGCTACGCGGGGGCCAACCTCGTCCCCGCCGAGTCGACCCCCGAGGCCGTCTCGCTGTTCGCCGAGCGCGCCCGCCGCCAGGGGCGTCGCTGCTCGTCCATCGTGGGACCGGCGTCCGAGGTGTCCATGCTCTGGGAGCTGCTCGAGCCGTCCTGGGGCCCGGCCAGGGACGTCCGGGCCGACCAGCCGCTGATGGCGACGTCCCGCCGGGCGCCGATCGCCCCCGACCCGGCCGTACGCCCGGTGCGCCCGAGCGAGCTGGACGTCCTCATGCCCGCGTGCGTGGCGATGTTCACCGAGGAGGTCGGCGTCTCCCCGCTGCACGCCGGTGGCGAGGCGCTGTACCGGGCCCGGGTGGCCGAGCTCATCGCGTCCGGCCGGGCGTTCGCCCGGCTGGAGGACGGGCAGGTCGTGTTCAAGGCGGAGATCGGGGCGGCTACCCGCGACGTCTGCCAGGTGCAGGGGGTCTGGGTCACGCCCGAGCGCCGGGGGGAGGGCCTGTCCGCCCCGGGCATGGCGGCCGTCCTCGACCACACGCTGCGGGAGGTGGCGCCCACGGTCAGCCTGTACGTGAACGACTTCAACACCGCGGCACGGGCCGCGTACCGCCGTGCCGGGTTCGCCGAGGTCGGCACGTTCATGTCCGTCCTGTTCTAGCGCCGCTGCCGAATCGCGCCCCTCCTGCGCGGACCGTGCGTCACCGCGACGGCACAATGGGGGAGTGCAGATCTCCGCCCGCAGCGACTACGCCGTCCGCGCGATGCTCGTCCTCGCCGCCCGCGAGCCCGACACCACCTCGACCGAGACCCTCGCCGCGGCGCAGGACCTGCCGCGCAAGTTCCTCGAGGCGATCCTGAGCGACCTGCGCCGGCACGGCCTCGTCCGGAGCCTGCGGGGGGCCGAGGGCGGCTACCGGCTGGCCCGCGGGGCGTCCGACATCCGGATCGGCGACATCCTGCGGGCCGTGGACGGCCCGCTGGCCGCCGTCCGCGGGGTGCGTCCCGAGGACGTCGCGTACGACGGGCCGGCCGAGCACCTGCGCGAGGTCTGGGTGGCGGCACGCGCCAGCCTGCGCGCCGTCCTCGACCGCGTCACGCTCGCCGACGTGGTGGCCGGCGACCTGCCGGCGCACCTGCTCACGCTGGTCGAGCCCCCGGAGGCGTGGTCCCGCCGGTGAGCGCCTGCGGCGCCCGTCCTTACCCGGTCGAGGCTGCCCGTCCACGCGGCTAGCCTGATGATCCCCGTCCCAGCCGGGCCTGACGCCCTCCGCCCCAGCCGAGGAGACCGCCGTGACCCTTCGGATGTCGTCGTTGTTCCTGCGCACCCTGCGCGAGGACCCGGCCGACGCCGAGGTGCCCAGCCACCGCCTGCTCGTCCGCGCGGGCTACATCCGGCGTGCCGCTCCCGGCATCTACTCGTGGCTGCCGCTCGGCCTCAAGGTCCTCGCCAACGTCGAGCGCATCGTGCGCGAAGAGATGGACGCCGCCGGCTTCCAGGAGGTGCGCTTCCCCGCGCTCCTTCCGCGCGAGCCGTACGACGCGTCCGGGCGCTGGACGGAGTACGGCGACCTGCTGTTCCGCCTCAAGGACCGGAAGGGGGGCGACTACCTTCTCGGGCCGACCCACGAGGAGATGTTCACCCACCTGGTGACGGACCTGTACTCCTCGTACCGGGACCTGCCGCTGTGGCTCTACCAGATCCAGACGAAGTACCGGGACGAGGCGCGTCCGCGCGCCGGCCTGCTCCGTGGGCGCGAGTTCGTCATGAAGGACTCGTACTCCTTCGACGTGGACGACGCGGGACTGCAGCGCTCGTACGACGCGCACCGCGCCGCCTACGTCGCCACGTTCGACCGGCTCGGCCTCGACTACGTCATCGTCTCCGCGATGTCCGGGGCGATGGGCGGCTCGGCGAGCGAGGAGTTCCTCACGCCCTGCGACGTGGGCGAGGACACGTTCGTCCGGTGCCCGTCCTGTGGCTACGCGGCGAACACGGAGGCGGTCCGTGTCTCGACGCCGGCGGCCGTCGACGCCAGCCAGGCACCGGCCGCCCACGTCGAGGACACGCCGGAAACGCCGACCATCGAGACCCTGGTCGGCCTCGCCAACGCCCGTGACGACCTGCGCCGCGCCGACAGGGACTGGACGGCTGCGGACACCCTGAAGAACGTCGTCGTCACCCTGGTCCACCCCGACGAGCGCCGGGAGCTGCTCGTCGTCGGCGTGCCCGGCGACCGCGAGGTCGACATGAGGCGGCTGGAAGCCCAGGTCAGTCCCGCCGTCCCGGAGGCGACCACCGAGGCCGACCTCGCCGCGCAGCCCGTCCTGGTGCGGGGGTACATCGGCCCGCAGGTGCTCGGCGCCGACGCCCCGGCCGGTATCCGCTACCTCGTCGACCCGCGGGTGGTCGAGGGCACCCGGTGGATCACCGGTGCCAACCAGCCCGGACGCCACGTGTTCGACCTCGTGGCCGGGCGCGACTTCGTCCCCGACGGCACGATCGAGGCCTCCGACGTCCGCGACGGGGACGCCTGCCCCGTCTGCGGGGCCGCGCTGCAGATCGCCCGCGGCATCGAGATGGGCCACATCTTCCAGCTCGGCCGCAAGTACGCCGAGGCGCTCGGCCTGACGGTCCTCGACGAGCACGGCAGGCAGGTGGTCGTCACGATGGGCTCGTACGGCATCGGAGTCTCCCGTGCCGTCGCGGCCATCGCCGAGCAGCGCCACGACGCGCACGGGTTGTGCTGGCCCCGCGCGGTCGCGCCCGCCGACGTGCACCTGGTGGCCACGGGCAAGGACGACGCCGTGTTCGACGCCGCGGAGAAGCTCGCCTCCGACGCGGAGGCGGCCGGCATCCGGGTGCTCTACGACGACCGGCGCGGCGTGTCCCCCGGGGTGAAGTTCAAGGACGCCGAGCTCCTCGGGGTGCCGACCATCCTCGTGGTGGGCCGAGGCCTCGTCGACGGACTCGTCGAGGTCAAGGACAGGGCCACGATGGAGAAGCAGGACGTCGGGTTCGACACCGCCGTCGACCACCTCGCCCGCATCGTCGCCGCCGAGCCCGCATGAGCGGCGGGAACTCCCTCGAGGCGGTCGTCTTCGACTGGGGCGGGACGCTCACGCCGTGGCACGACATCGACCTGCACGCGCAGTGGTACGCCTACGCGGAGACCTACGACGCCGCGCGTGCCCGTGAGCTCGCGGACGCGCTGCTGGCGGCCGAGCTCGCGTCCTGGCGCCGGGCGCGTGACCACCACCGGTCGCACACGTTGGACGGGGTGTTCCGTGACGCCGGGGTCGAGCCGTCGGGTGAGCGGCACACGCAGGCCCTCGCGGCCTACCTCGACTTCTGGGAGCCGCACACGTTCATCGACGAGGACGCCCCGCCCCTGCTCGCCGCGCTGCGCGAGCGCGGCCTGCGGGTGGGCGTGCTGTCGAACACGCTGTGGCCCCGGTCCCACCACGAGACCGTGTTCCGGCGCGACGGGGTGCTCGACCTCATCGACGGCGCCGTGTACTCGAGCGAGATCCCGTACACGAAGCCGCACCCCTCCGCGTTCGCGGCTGCGCTCCAGGCGGTGGGGGTGGCAGAGCCGTCCTGCGCCGTGTTCGTGGGGGACCGCCCGTGGGACGACATCCACGGTGCGCGGGAGGTGGGCATGCGGGCCGTGCTCGTCCCGCACAGCACGATCCCGGACTGGCAGCGCGGGGTCGAGGGGCAGCCGGACGCTGTCGTCCAGCGCCTCGGCGACCTGCTCGGGATCGTGGACGCCTGGCGCGCGGCCTGAGGGACTGGCCCAGACTCGCCCGGCGACTCACCTGGTCGACCGCTCCGGCAGCCCGGGAAAGTGCACGGCGCGGCCCCGCCAGCGCGCCGCACGGACGGCGGCGTCGGAGAGGGAGAGCGCGGCGAACGTCCGGGTGTCCCCGTGGGACATCGCGACGAGGTCCGCGTAGTACGCGGCCACGGACTCCTCGAGCCGGACGAGCAGCCGGGCCGCGCTCCCCGCGTCGTCCACCCGCGCGGGCAGGGCGTACGCGGGGGCGGCCGGGGTCGGCGTGCTGCCCAGCTCGGCGATGAGGGCGCGGAGGTGGTCACGGCGCTCCCGGTGCGCGTCCAGGTCGGCCGCGGCCTCGCGGCGCCGGCGACCGCGAAGGTGTGCGCCGGCCACGCCGTAGCCGTACACCGCGGTGTGCTCCGCAGCGAGCAGGCGCTGAAACTGGCCCTTGAGCGCGGACGGCAGCGGCCGGGGGCTGGGGGAAGCTCCGCCGGAGCGGGACGGCCGTGGCGACCCGGAGCTCACGTGGCACCCCCCGTGGCGGGGGCCGTGGTGAGCAGGGCGTGGTGACTGGCCGCGGCGGCGCCGATCGACGCGAGCAGCCGTGCCAGCGTGCCCGGCGCCTCGCCCAGCATCCCGACGGTGGCCCGTGACGCCTGCCTCTCGGCGCGGGCCAGGGCGCGACGCGCCGCGTCCTCGTCCCCAGGTACGGGCGGGGGCGTGGGAGTGGCGCGCGGGGTCGGCTCCTCGCCGTCCGGCGTGCGTGGGCGAGGCGTGGCCTGGCGGCCGAGCGCGGCCAGGTGCGCTGTGTGGCAGCCGACCACCGGACGGACAGCGGC